>JADFOP010000037.1 GCA_022562795.1 Nitrospinota bacterium | reverse complement strand
CCTTGAGCTCCGCTTCGGCCTCGGGAAACATGGCCTGGCCCTTGAGCCCGAGATCGAGGAAAGGGCCGGGGCCGTCCGCCTCGGCGAGCGGGGTGAGCATGCCGGCGGCCTCTCCGCTCGCCTTGCTCCCCACATGGTCGCTCTCCAACACCACCACCTGCCGCCCGGCGCGGGCAAGCTCGAATGCCAGGCTGCAGCCGATGATGCCGCCACCCACGATGCAAATATCAGCCGTCTCGGTCATCATGCCTATGCTCGGTTGGTTTTCATCAGGAGTGATAGGGGGTCGGTGCGGCGCGGCTCAGCCACGGGACTCACGCGGCGGGGGGACGGATCCCGCCAGGGGCCGTTTGGCCACGGTGGCGGTCAAGATGTCTCCATCGTTCTCCACGCCGAGGACCGTCCCCTCCTCGGCCCAGTTGCGCTTGACGTAGGCCAAGGCCACGGGCCCGCCCACGGTGGGTCCAACGCACGCGCTCGTAACCCTGCCCACGGCTTCGTCTCCATCGCGGACTTCGGCCTCCTCGGAGGGAACGATCGTACCCTCGAGGCGAAGAGCCACCAGCTTTCTGGCGACCTTGCCCAGGTACTCCATACGGGCGATGACCTCCTGGCCGACGTAGCATCCCTTGTTCAGGTGGATGGCGTGGTCGAGGCCTGCCTCCCAGGGAATCACCCGCTCATCCAGTTCAGTCCCAAACCGGGGGATGCCCGCTTCGATCCGCAAGGTCTCCATCGCCTCCTGGCCCACGGGGGCTGCTCCCCCCTCGATTAGCGCCTTCCAAAGCGCCTCGGCCGACTCAGCTGGGCCGTGGATTTCGAAGCCGTCCTCTCCCGTCCGGTTGACCCGGGCCACCATGACGTCCACTCCGCCGAGGCTCCCCCGCCGGAGATGGTAGTCGGGCAGGTCGTTGACGGTGAAGGTCGAGACCTTCTCCAGCAATCCAGCGGCCTTGGGCCCGTGAAGACCGAGCACGACCCTGCGGGCCGATACATCGGTGAACTCGACCTCTTCCGAGAAATGATAGAAATCGAGGGCCTTCTGGACGGCATCGGCGCACTCGGGGGGGATGTCGAGCAGGAGGTGGTCGGCCAGGGCGTAGACGATGAGCTCCCCGACCGCCCTCCCCTTCGGGGTGAGCATGGCGTTGTATGTACCCTCGGCCGGCTTCATCTCTTTGATGTGGTTGGTGGTAAGCCCATGGAGGAATTCCACCCGATCGCTGCCGGTCACTCTAAGGACGACGCGGGCCGACTCATCCACCAGACCGGCCGAGGCTCTAACGGCTTGATGCTCGGCCTCGGGGTCGCCGTAGTGGGCCGGCAGGCGCCAGCCCTCCCGCTCCCGCCAGGCAGCGCCAAGGGCCTCGTGTAGCGCCTCCAGGGGTAGATGACTATCGGAGTGAGTTTCCATTGCCGGGTCCTTCCCCTCAATCAGAAAGAGGCAGGGCCGTCTGACCGCTGCCTCTCATCATTATCTTCTAAGGAATCCCGAAGAATAGGTCTCCGGCTGCAGGTTTCGCGTCTAGCGTACTGCCGACATCAGGTCTCGATGGAGGCCGAAGGCACCTTCATCGCCGAAAGCGGGCCAGCGTGGTTGAAGACGGAACCCGAGGGCCGCTAGCCCCTCAGGCAAAGGAGCTGCCGCAACCGCAGCTTCGCTGGGCGTTCGGATTCTCGAACTTGAAGCCCCCGCCCATGATGTCTTCGACGTAGTCCAAGGTGGTGCCGTTCAAGAAGAGGTAGCTCTTCATGTCCACCAAGACTGTGACGTCGCCGTAGGTGAATGCCTCGTCACCCTCTTTCTGTTGGGCATCGAGAGCCAGGGTGTAGCTCATGCCCGAGCAGCCTCCACCCTTCACCCCGACTCGGAGCTTCAGGTCTGGGTTGCCTTGGCCCTCAATCAGCTCCTTTACCTGCGTTACTGCAATCTCTGTTAACTCGAGCGCCATTATTTAACTCCTCTCATATCGCCGTATCGAATGGATCGAATTTCGTTCCATTTATTAATATAATGCTTCTTTCCGCGATTTTCCGCGATTTTCCGGAATTTCCGGAATTTCCCCGATGCGATTTTCCGCGATTTTCCGGAATTACTGTCTTTTTACTACAGAACGGAGGAGACGTCAAGACCATCCCTAGTCCCCTCGTAGAGGGGGGATAGCTCCCGGAGCCGCTCCACGACCTCCCTGACCTTTTGAATTACGTATTCGACCTCCTCTTCGGTGTTGAACCGGCCGAGGCAGAAACGGAGAGACGAGTTGATCATTTCCGTGTTCAGCCCCAGAGCCTTTAGCACGTGCGAGGACTCATGGCCGACCGATGTGCAGGCGCTGCCGCTGGAGAGCGCTATATCGTTGAGGCCCGTAACAAGGCTTTCGCCCTCCACGTAGGCGAACGACAGATTGCACGTGCCCGGAAGGCGCCGATCGGGGTGGCCGTTGAGGTAGACCTCCTCTAGATGGGAAAGGATGCCAGACTGGAGCCGGTCCCTCAGCGCCCGAATCCGCTCGGCCTCAGCTTCCATCTCCCGGTAAGCCAGCTCGCAAGCCGCTCCGAACCCAACGATGCCCGGCACGTCAAGGGTGCCGCTCCGCATGCCACGCTCGTGGCCCCCGCCGTCCATCATCGGGGAGAGCCGCACCCGGGGGTCTAGGCGCCGAACGTAGAGAGCACCCACCCCCTTCGGCCCGTACATCTTGTGGGCGCTCAGGCTCACAAGATCCGTCCCCCAGGCTCTTACATCGACAGGTATTTTGCCCAATGCCTGGGCCGCGTCGCTGTGGAACAGCACTCCCCGCTCCTTGGCGATCCGGCCGATCTCCTCCACCGGCTGGAGTGTGCCGATCTCGTTGTTGGCCGCCATGATGGAGATGAGAATAGTCGTCTCCCTGAACGCACGCCGAACGTCGTCCGGGTCTACCAACCCTTCTCGGTCAACCGGCAGATAGGTGACCTCGAAGCCTTGGCGCTCAAGCCGCTTGGCGGTATCGAGAACAGCTTTATGCTCGGTCACCTGGGTGATGATGTGATCGCCCTTCTCTTGATACATCTCGGCCACGCCCTTCAAAGCGAGGTTGTCGCTCTCGGTCGCCCCGCTGGTGAAGATAATTTCCCTGGGCTTGGCTCCTATCAGCCGGGCGACCTGCTCCCTGGCCCGCCCTACGGCCTCCTCGGCCCGCCAACCAAATGAATGGTTTCGGCTTGCGGCGTTACCGTAATCCTCGCAAAAGTAGGGAAGCATCGCCTCCAGGACCCGCCTGTCGACAGGAGTTGTGGCGTGGTTATCCATGTAGATGGGCAGATTCATGTCGATCGATCCCTCACCGGTCTAACCTATTGTAAATATGGATTTTTTTGCGTAGATGTCAAGGGTCAAGGGGGGCTTTCTGGGCACGAAAGGGAGTGGAAATCAAACAAGCTTGTAGCTTGAATGCAAAGGGATTACCTTTAAAAGGGCCATTTCAAAGCTCTAGGCAATAAAATGCACTCATACCCAATGGTCGAGTATGGTGGGTAAAGAACCATTCTCCATCCCAATCAAAAAGCACCTTCACTTGACTAATGTCAATGCGACCTGTTGCGGAAGGCCCTATATAGAAGAAAGCTAATGCCCGGAGCCGCCCAGGATCCCCCTGAGGGGTTTGGGTCAAATTCCATTGTTGGTCGATTGATGATATTTAAACCCTGGAAGGTCGTACTGGCCCGTCGAGAAGACATGGGGCAATCTTTCTAATTAGAACGAACCAATATACTTGCTAAGGCGGCCAAAATTCGTGTAAGCTATGTCGCGCGAAAAGGTGCTATACTTCGATGGGGCGCTTTAGAGCACCCGGGGCGAAGGCAGGCACCAATCGAACAACGGGCGTAAAAGAGGAAGATCGCCATTATGAAAGTCGGCGTTCCGAAAGAGATTGCGAGCGGTGAGACGCGTGTAGCTCTTGTCCCGAAGATGGTCGGCCTGCTGAAGAAGGCCGGGGCAGAGGTGCTCGTGGAGAGAGATGCCGGAGAAGCCTCTTCGTTTTCAAACACGGAATACGAAGAGGCCGGTGCGACTATTGTCGGCGATGCACCGAGCCTCTACTCCGAGGCCGATGTGATTATGAAGGTCCAACCCCCCCAGCACAACGAGAAGGCCGGGAAGCATGAAGCTGAAATGATCAAGCCGGGCTCAACCTTCATCGGCTTCTTGGCGCCGATAGAGAATCGGGATGTTATCCAGCAGATGGTGGATAAGAAGATTACGAGCTTCTCCATGGAGTTCGTCCCCCGTATCGCGCGCGCCCAGAGCATGGACGCCCTGAGCTCCATGGCCAACATTGCAGGCTACCAGGCCGTCCTGATTGCTGCTCAGCGACTCGGAAAATTCTTCCCGCTAATGATGACGGCCGCCGGAACCATCCCCCCGGCCAGGGTCTTAATCCTTGGGGCGGGGGTTGCAGGTCTCCAGGCCATTGCTACGGCCCGAAGGCTCGGCGCCAGGGTTGAGGCCTTTGACGTTCGGCCCGCAGTAAGAGAGCAGGTGGAGAGCCTGGGGGCCCAATTTATCGAGATGGAGTTTGAGGAAGATGCCGAGGCAGCTGGAGGCTATGCCAAGGAGATGTCGGATGCGTTCCTGCTAAAAGAGCGGGAGATAATCGGAGGTCGGCTGGACAGAATGGATGCTGTCATCTCAACGGCCCAGATCTTTGGGAAACGGGCCCCTGTTTTGATAACCGAAGAGATGGTCCAGCAGATGAAGGAAGGCTCCGTCATCATCGACCTCGCTGCTGGAGATGGTGGCAACTGCGAGCTTACCGAAGCCGGGAAAGATGTTGTGCGCCACGGTGTTACCATCTATGGCCCACTGAATCTGCCGGCCACGCTCCCGGTCGATGCGAGCCAGATGTATTCGAAGAACATCACCAACTTGTTCAGGAATTTGTACGGTGACGAAGATGGCGCTCTCGATTTCGAGGATGAAATCACGAAGGGCGCCTGCATTACACACAACGGTGAAATTGTCAATGAGATGGTGAATAACGCTTTTCAGGAAGAAGGATGACGGCATGGAAGGAGTCCTCTTAGTCTCGTTCTATATCTTTGTACTTGCAGCATTTGTCGGGTTTGAGGTGATAACCAAAGTGCCCCCCTTGCTTCACACCCCCCTCATGTCTGGCTCCAACGGAATTTCAGGCATTACTCTGGTCGGCTCGTTGATCAGCGCCGGAAGCGGGCACAAGGGCATCAGTATCGTCCTCGGCACGGTGGCCGTCATATTCGCCACTATCAACGTTGTAGGGGGCTTCATGGTCACCGATCGGATGCTGGAACGGTTCAAGCGGGACAAGAAGTAAAGATAAGGAAACGGCGATGGAAGTTGCACGAAATCTGGCCTACCTCCTCTCTGCGGTATTTTTCATCCTTGGACTGAAACAGCTGAGCTCGCCCAGGACGGCGCGGCGCGGCAACCTGTTCGCCGTTATTGGTATGGCCATCGCTATCTTAGTGACCCTCCTCGATAAGCAGATTATCGACTACAAGTTCATTATCGTTGGGATCGTCGTTGGAAGCGCCATAGGCGCCATCACGGCAAGGAGGGTCCAGATGACGTCCATGCCGCAGATGGTGGCTATTTTCAATGGGCTCGGCGGAGGGGCCTCGGCCCTGGTGGCGATTGCAGAGTACTATCGGCTGGTAGGTGTGCCACGGCTCGATATAGTAATTACAATCATCCTCAGTGTGTTTGTTGGCTCACTGACCTTTACCGGCAGCTTTGTGGCATTCGCTAAATTACAAGATCTAGTTAAAGGCACCCCAGTGGTGTTCAAATTTCAGCAGCCGCTGAACGCCATCCTGTTCATCGTGTTCCTCGTCTTGAGTGGGGTATTTACGTTAAATTACTCCAACGTAACGAGCCTGATGCTAATTTTGGTCATTGCGTCTGCGCTGGGGGTGTTGCTCGTGCTCCCCATCGGAAGCGCCGATATGCCCGTGGTGATCTGCCTTCTGAACTCATACTCCGGGATAGCTGCCGCGATGACTGGATTCGTCCTCTCCAACATCGTCCTAATCGTCAGCGGCGCCCTGGTCGGCGCCTCGGGACTGATCCTGACACATATAATGTGTGTGGCCATGAACCGCTCTCTTTTGAACGTCGTATTTGGGGCGGTAGGTGTTGACGCTTACGGGGGAGCCCGGACGACAGAAAAGCGCTACGTGACCGAATACTCCGAAGAAGACGCGGCGATGATGCTGGAGGACGCCCAGTCGGTCATCATAATTCCGGGCTACGGGCTCGCCGTCGCCCAAGCCCAATTCGCCTTGCACGAGATGGCGAAGCTCCTGATAGATAACGGAACCACCGTCCGGTACGCCATCCATCCCGTGGCTGGTCGGATGCCGGGGCACATGAACGTCCTGCTGGCGGAGGCGAACGTGTCCTACGACCTTCTGCTCGATCTCGACGAGATCAACGACGACTTCCAACATACAGATGTCGCGCTAGTGATTGGAGCCAACGACGTCATCAACCCCGCCGCCCGAACGGAAAAAGACAGCCCGCTCTACGGGATGCCTATCCTCAATGCGGACATGGCGCAAACCGTCATCATCTGCAAACGGAGCCTAAGCCCGGGCTTCTCGGGGGTGGATAACGAGCTCTTCTACGACCAGAAGACGATGATGATTTTTGGTGATGGGAAAGCAAGCGTCGACAAACTGATCAAATTGATTGGAACCTAACCTCTCAACCATCGGCTCCTGTCAACACGCCTGTTTAGACCCACAGGAACCCTTCCTCCCCGCATCCCACGCATCCAACACATTTAGCTACAAAGAGTTATGGCGGAAGCGTGTGGGAGTCGAACCCACCTGACGCCTCTCGACGCCACACTGGATTTGAATTCGAGCGGTGCCAAATCAAGCCAGCGCCCCAAGACCCTGGAACGGCTTAGTTTGCAGCAACTTAACTCGCCTCATCAATTCAGTCTAAGTTGGCACGAATTTGGTTGGATTTGGAGTTGTTGGATGGCTTGAGTTAATATTAACGGGACTATACGTACTAATTAAACCGGCACGGTTGGGTCGGACCTTTACTCCCACCCCGAACATCTATCTGCGATTTCGTCAAACCTGCAACAGGTACAGGCTCCAGCGTTAGGGCATGGCGCTTCAATGGGGTCGTGCCTCTGAGAGGACCATGGAAGGCCAAAGCTTGCTTCAAGAGTTAGTCACTCAAGCTTATTCCTGCCTAATATCTAATCATAGCTTGATTCCGATAGATCGGTCTTCGAACGGAACGACGCAAGCATTCCGTACTCAAGGTATTAAAAAAGCATGAGTTGGAGTCTCGCTTCTTGAAGACGCGCAAGAGAGGCATGTTCCTTGCTATCCAATCTCCCTTGAATAGTGACTAGGGTCAGGATTCCACGGTTGCCCCGACGAGCAGATGGCACTGCCCACCATCAAATCCGGAAACGCTATTAAGGAAGGATCGAAGCCCATTGGCCAGAAATCATAAACAAGGTAGCCAGGTAGGCAAGACGGTTCTCATCGTGGATGATGACCCGTCCATCCGCCTGGTCCTAACCAAGAGCCTCCCGACGTTGGGCTATACGGTGGTTGCGGCGGCGGAGACCGGGGAGGAAGCTATCCAACTAGCGTTACAAGTACGCCCGCAGATCATTCTGATGGATGCTCGGATTCCTGCACCCGATGGTTTGGAGGCATCCCGAGCCATCAACGAACACCATCCCACAGCTATTATCCTGCTGACGGCGTACGGCGATGCTGAAACTGTCGAGCGGGCCAAAGAAGCAGGAATCATGGCCTTTATGAAGAAACCGTTTGATATCGAGGAGCTCCAACCAACCATCGAAATAGCCCTCAAGCGGTTTGAAGACCTTCAGATGCTACGTGGAGCGGTCCGCGAACTTGAAGGGAAACTCGAGCACAGGAAGGTTATTGAGCGGGCCAAGGGCATCCTCATGGAGCAGCGGAAGATCACCGAACAGGAAGCCTTTAGCCAAATGCGGCGGCTCAGCATGAGCTCTCGCCAGCCGATAAACGAGGTGGCTGAAGCTATTATTCTTGGCATCCAGTGTCTGCAAGGGGAGGTCTCGGAGCAAGTACCAAATGCCGCGAAACCGCCCGGGGGTGATTAAATGTTGAGCAATCGCAGCCTAACTACAATCGATGTTGAAAACAGGTTTTTTCTCGTCGCACCTATAACATGTTAAAAAGCAAGGATTAGTAGGCTGGCACCCATGAGGGAGGGATTTGGCACGTATCTTGTTAAGTAAGGATAGTTAGTGGGTTGGGGTACAGCGAAGTATCCTTTCCCACCAGTCAGGTAATTCGTCATAGTAAGCGGTTTAGGATACAACGGCGTATCCTTCTTGCGAGGCAACGGCGCCTTCCTATGGAACTCCAGGGGCACCATTTTTTGGTGGCTCCGACCAAGGGCAGGTGAGCCTCACGGAAGCGGTCAACACCCAGGACCGTGGGTCCAACGACAGACTAGTTCGCCTTCCCGATGGTTCGTCAAAGGTGAAAGGAGAAGGAGGAGGAAACGTAATGTCGACTAAGAGCAACAACAGCGGGGCCAGAAATCTATCTCGCCGAGATTTCTTGGCGCGGACCGCCAAGATCGGGATGGGGGCCACGGCCGCTTCGCTTTTGGGAGGGCTTTCCTTAGCGAAGTACGCGCACGCGGCCAAGGGCCCCATCGAAATAGGGGTCCTTCACTCCCTCAGCGGGACGATGGCCATAAGCGAGGTCTCCCTACGAGATGTGGTCCTTATGGCTGTGGAGGAGATCAACGCCAAGGGGGGCGTGTTGGGCCGATCCATCAAGCCCATTGTCGTCGATCCGGCCTCCAACTGGGACCTCTTTGCCGAGAAGGCGAAGTACTTCTTGCTCCAGAAGAAGGTACCGGTGGTTTTCGGCTGCTGGACTTCTGTAAGCCGCAAGTCGGTGCTGCCCGTCTTTGAGCGGTACAACGGGCTGCTCTTCTACCCTGTGCAGTATGAGGGTGAAGAATGTTCGCGAAATGTCTTCTACACCGGGGCTGCCCCCAACCAGCAAGCCGTCCCGGCCGTCGAATACCTTATGAGCGAAGAGGGGGGTGAATACAAGAAATTCTACCTCCTCGGTACAGATTACGTCTATCCCCGGACGACCAACAAGATCCTCCGGGCTATGCTCCTGGCCAAGGGTGTGCCGCCGAAAAACATTATGGAGGAGTACACCCCCTTCCACCATCAAGACTACCAGACCATCATCGGCAAGATTAAAAAGTTCGCCGCAGGCGGCGATGCTGCCGTTATCAGCACCATCAATGGCGACAGCAACGTGCCTTTCTACAAAGAGTTCGCCAATCAGGGGTTGAGATCCGAGGATGCCCCCATCATTGCCTTCAGCGTGGCAGAGGATGAACTCCGCGGAATGGATACCTCCGCCTTGGTGGGGCATCTTGCTGCCTGGAACTACTTCCAGTCGGTCGACACCCCCCAAAACAAACGGTTCGTGAAGAACTTTAAGGCGTACTGCAAACGCAAAAAGCTGCCTGGGGGCTACAAGCGAGTCACCGATGACCCCATCGAGGCGGCATATTTCGGCGTATACCTCTGGAAGCAGGCCGTCGAGAAGGCGGGTACCACTGAGGTCGATGCCGTTCGTCAAGCGGCCTACGGGCAGAAGACCCTGGCCCCCGGCGGCTGGGTGAAGCTGGACGAGAGGAACCACCACACCCACAAGCCGGTCCTTATCGGAGAGATTCTCGCAGATGGGCAGTTCCGCACCGTTTCGCGCTCCAAGGGTCTGGTGGCGCCTGAGCCGTGGAGCGAATACACCAACCCAGACAAGGGCTGCGACTGGGTCGATCATAAGGGAACGTACATAAAGACCTAAACTTCACGACCCGTCGATTAGCGGAGGTCTACGGGTAATCGCCCGGAGCGGAGGGAAGACCTCTGCTCCGGGCAGTTGATAAGATAAATTGAGAACAATGCTAGCTAAGGCGAGACTTTCCACGCACACGATCCTCCTCTCGGGGGCATTCGTCCTTTTGGTGGTGAGCATAGGAATTCTCTGGCCAGTCGCCGCTAAGGCTTCTCAACCGCCTGGGGCAAGCTCCCATGGGCGTAGCCCGGCTACTGAGTTGGCTCGCCTCGTCGCTGATCTCTCAAGCCCCGACAAGGCTGTCCAGAGGGCTGCCGTCATCGCCTTGGGCAAGCTAGGCGACCCCCGGGTGCTTTCGGTCCTCGAGGCCCTGCGTGGAGGGAGCCTCTACGTATGGAGACAACCCTCCGGAGGTCGTGAGACGGTCATCGCCCGGGAACACGCTACCCGCGATGAAAAGGAGGTTGTTTCCATTGTCCGAGCGGACAATGGAGAGATCATTCAGTCTGACGATGGTCAGGCTATCTACGTCGAGACCTCGGCGCTGGAAGCCATCTGGCCCGACCGCCGTTTGCGGCGCATCATGAAGCCGATAATTGATGAGTTGCGAAGCCGAGTCAACCTTTTCGACCTCGATCCCAACACGCGACGGTCTGCCGCAACGAGGCTCGGTAGCTTAGGCCGTCCCGAACTCATACCCCTACTGGAGGAAGCGCTTTCCAAAGAACCCACGTGGTGGATCCGGAACGCCATCCACGAAGCCATCAACCTCCTAAAGCTGTCGGATGACAATCCTGAGGTCCGGCGGGAAGCGGCTGTAAGGCTTGGTGAACTACGGGCCGAGACTGCCCTCTCAACTCTGCAGCGCTTAGTGGAGGCACCGGCTGGCGGGGACAGTGCAACGAGCGACGGTTCCGTTCAGCGGGCGGCGGAAGTCGCCATTGAACAAATCGAGCGGTGGGAGGGGATCACCAGTGTAGTGGGCACGCTGTTTCGTGGGTTGAGCTTATCTTCCATTCTGCTGCTCATGGCCCTGGGCCTGGCCGTAACCTTCGGCCTCATGGGCGTCATCAACATGGCCCACGGTGAGCTGATGATGTTGGGAGCTTACTCGGCCTTTGTCATGCAGGGTTGGTTTCAGACCTACCTTCCCGCGAACTTGTTTGACTATTACTTCTTACTTGCCATTCCCTTCTCCTTTGTGGTGGCAGGCGCGATGGGCTTCGTGATGGAGCGAAGTGTCATTCGATTCCTCTACGGTCGCCCCTTGGATACCCTGCTGGTCACGTGGGGAGTGAGCCTTATCCTTCAGCAGGCCATCCGGTTAATCTTCGGAGCTGCCAACGTGGACGTCACGGCCCCTAGTTGGCTCAGAGGCGGGTTCCAGGCCATGGTAGGTGTGCAGCTGCCCTACAATCGCCTCTTCATCATTGTCCTGGCGGTGGCAAGCCTCGTAGGGACGTACCTCCTGCTCTTTCACTCCAAACCAGGCCTGCGGGTGCGGGCGGTCACACAGAACCGGGAGATGAGCGCGTGCTTGGGAATTCCTGCCCGCAAGGTGGATACCTACACCTTCGCCCTGGGCTCGGGTCTGGCCGGCATGGCCGGTTGCGCCCTGAGCACGGTGGGCAACGTGGGACCCGACCTCGGCCAGAACTACATTGTGGATTCCTTCATGGTGGTCGTGGCAGGTGGCGTTGGCAAGCTGGCTGGCACTCTGGCCGCAGCCTTTGGGATCGGAGGGTTGAACAAACTGCTGGAGCCGAGCTTTGGTGCGGTCTTTGGGAAAGTTTTGATTGTCGTCCTGGTCATCCTCTTCCTCCAATGGAAGCCTTCGGGGCTCTTTCCTGCCAAGGGCCGGCTGGCGGAATACTGATAAGGAGGAAAGTAATACGTGAAACTTACGGCGACAGCCTCTTGGACTCGAGCAGAGAAGATATCCTTAGGGCTCATTGCCGTTTTGCTGTTGTTCGTCTTACCCTTGCTGAACGCGCTCCCGGCTCAGGGCTCCTCCCTCTACCTGCCCGATTTTTACCTGAACCTCTTTGGCAAATTTTTGGCCTACGCAATATTGGCCCTCGGAATCGACCTCATCTGGGGTTATACGGGTATCTTGAGCTTAGGCCAAGGTGTCTTCTTCGGCCTGGGGGCCTACGTTATGGGGATGCACCTCATGTTGGCCATAGGCAAGCAAAGTGTCTACCAGAGCACGTTGCCCGATTTCATGGTCTGGAACCAAGTCAAGGCATTGCCCCTCTTCTGGAAACCCTTTTACAGCTTTGGAGTCACACTGGCTGGGATTTTCCTCGTGCCCGCCCTTTTTGCATTGGTCTTCGGCTTTCTGGCATTCCGTAGTCGCATTCGAGGCGTGTATTTTGCCATCATCACTCAGGCCCTGGCCCTTGTAATATGGCTGCTGTTCAACCGGAACGAACTCAACCTCGGAGGCACCAACGGGCTCACGGATTTCAAGACCGTCTTGGGATTTGACCTGCTCAGCCCTAGCACCCAGCGGGGCCTCTACATCACCACGGTGTTGTGTCTGATAGGCTCTTACCTGCTCTGCCGATGGATCACCAAGTCCCGACTGGGTAAAGTTTTGACGGCCACGCGCGATAACGAGAACCGGGTCCGTTTCTCCGGCTACTCCCCGGCTAACTACAAACTCTTCGTCTTTGTAGTCTCCGCAGCCCTGGCTGGCCTGGCCGGAGCCCTCTACGTACCCCAAGTTGGCATCATTACTCCCTCGCAAATAGGAGTCATTCCGTCAATCGAAATGGTCATCTGGGTTGCCGTCGGGGGTCGAGGAACTCTGGTGGGGGCTGTGGTTGGCGCTATCGGGGTCAACTGGGCAAGGAGCTTCCTGACCACCTCTTACCCCGATCTGTGGCTTATCTTCCTTGGTTCTCTGTTCGTCGGGGTCGTCCTATTTATCCCCGACGGCATCATGGGCTCTCTTCGGCATCTTCGCCTCCGCAGGCGCACCACCGCCGCGCCGGTGGGCAAGGAAACCTCCCCCGCCCCCCAAAGGTCGTCATAATGCGTGAACCCATTGTGCGAGTCGAAAACGTGACCGTGAGCTTCGACGGCTTTAAAGCCCTCCAGGGGATGAATTTCTCTATGGACCCGGGAGAGCTTCGGGTCGTGATCGGCCCCAACGGGGCCGGAAAGACCACCCTCCTCGATGTCATCACCGGCAAGGTGAAGCCTGTAGAAGGCCGGGTCCTCTTCAAGGGGTCCGAAATCAACGGCCTTCGGGTAAATCAAATTGCCAACCTTGGGATAGGGCGCAAATTCCAAACCCCTGGGGTGTATACGAACTTCACTGCCTTCGAGAACCTGGAGCTCTCATATCAGACGAACCGGAAGGTTTTTTCGACGCTCTTCAACCCCTTGAGCTCGTCCGACGTTGAGCAAATTTACGCCATTCTGGAAGTCATTGGGCTAGCTCACAAAACCCACCAGAAGGCTGGTCTTCTCTCCCACGGCGAGAAACAGTGGTTGGAGATCGGGATGGTCATCGTCCAGGACCCGGACCTGCTACTCATCGACGAGCCCGTCGCCGGCATGACAGAAGGGGAGCGGGAAAAAACCGTGCGGTTGCTTCAGTCCATCGCCACCGACCAGTCGATACTTGTCATTGAGCACGACATGAGCTTCGTCCGTCAGATTGCCAAGAAGGTGACGGTGCTCCACGAGGGGATGATCCTGTGCGAAGGCCCAATGGAAAAGGTTCAGAGCGACTCTCGGGTGATTGAGCTCTACCTGGGACGGGGAAACGAGGGCCATGCTTCGCATTGAGATGCTCAACGTATATTATGGCGAGAGTCACATCCTACGCGATGTGAACCTGCACATCCCCCCAGGGCAGGTGGTTTGTCTCATGGGGCGAAACGGAATGGGCAAGACGACGCTCTTGAAGAGCATTGCCGGCCTGCTTAGGCCGAAACGGGGAAAGATCCACTTCGCAGAGGAAGATATCACCAGGCGGCCCCCCTCTCAGCGGGCGGCGCGCGGGATGGGCTACGTGCCCCAGGGGCGGGAAATTTTTCCAAATCTCACGGTCCAAGAAAACCTTCAACTCGGCCTGGAGGCGCTCCGAGGAAGAGGCCATACCGTTCCTCAAGACGTCTTCGAGCTGTTCCCGGCGTTACAGTCCATATTGTCCAGGCAGGGGGGAAACCTAAGCGGGGGTGAACAGCAGCAGTTGGCTATCGCCAGGGCTCTGGTGGCGCGACCCAAGCTGCTGTTGCTCGATGAGCCCACCGAGGGAATTCAACCATCGATCATCCTACAGATCGAAAACGCCATCCGCCGCCTCAAAGAGCAGCGGACGGTCTCCATTCTCTTAGTGGAGCAGTACCTGGCGTTTGCCTGGCGCTTGGCCGACTCATACTACGTGATGGAACGAGGCTCAATCGTATCTGAGGGCTCCACAGAGAAGATCGACGAGGAAATCGTAAAGAAGCACCTCACAGTGTAGCGCATGCAGGGCAGGAAGGTGGGGACCTCGGGCGGCAGGGCGGCAAAGGAGGATCCCAACCCTAAGGTTTCACCGTCAGGAAAGGAGGGAAGATAGCATGCACCTCACTCCCCGGGAGCAAGAAAAGCTATTAGTATACATGGC
Source organism: Nitrospinota bacterium (assembly GCA_022562795.1). Taxonomy (GTDB): domain Bacteria; phylum JADFOP01; class JADFOP01; order JADFOP01; family JADFOP01; genus JADFOP01. The sequence continues at coordinate 8,129 of JADFOP010000037.1, read as the reverse complement.
GGCGGAGGTGGCAAAGGCTCGACGACAAAGGGGCCTTAAGCTAAACTATCCTGAAGCGGTCGCGGTCATTTCATCCGCCATGGTGGAGGGTGCCCGCGATGGACGTTCCGTTGTCGAGTTGATGCAAGCAGGGACTACAATCTTATCCCGCGATGACGTCATGGATGGAGTGGCCGAGATGATAGATGAGGTCCAAGTCGAAGCCACCTTTCCCGACGGCACGAAGCTGGTTACCGTTCATGAACCCATAAAATAGGAGGGAGTCTTGCGATGTCCGGCTCATCGTCTCTTACCCCCCTGGTCCCTGGAGAGATCATTCCCGCCGACGGCGACATTGTGGTCAACGAGGGTCGCAGGACAGAGGAACTTCTAGTGGCCAACACAGGGGACCGGCCTGTCCAGATAGGCGCCCACTTCCACTTCTTCGAGGTAAATCAGGCCCTAAGGTTCGATCGAGAGAAGGCCCTCGGTATGCGCCTGAACATACCATCAGGGACCAGCACTCGTTTCGAGCCTGGGGAAGAGCGTATGGTGGTCCTGGTGGAGCTCGCAGGCATGAAGAAAATCTACGGTTTGAACAGCCTGACGGACGGCGACGTCAGGGAGGCCTCTGTTCGTGACCGCGCCTTGTCGAAGGCACGAGAACAGGGTTACAAGGGGGCATAATATGAGCTTCACCATGGATCGGCATAGCTATGCCAGGATGTTCGGCCCGACCGTCGGTGACCGAATCCGCCTCGCTGACACCGATCTGATTGTAGAGGTGGAAAAAGATTACGCCATCTACGGCGATGAAACACGATACGGGCCGGGAAAAAACATCCGGGACGGTCTCGGCCAGGCGCCAGACGCCACGAGAGAGGCTGGAGCCCTGGACCTCGTGATCACCAACGTCGTCATTCTCGACCACTGGGGCATCGTAAAGGCCGACATAGGTATCCGGGATGGAAAGATTGCCGGCATCGGTAAGGCGGGCAATCCCAACATAATGGACGGGGTGGATCCCAACATGATTATGGGAGCCGCCACGGAGGCCACGGCGGGCGAAGGCCTCATCGCGACCGCAGGGGGAATCGACTCCCACGTCCACTTCATCTGCCCGCAGCAAGTTATAGAAGCATTTGCCTCGGGAATTACCACCATGATCGGTGGGGGTACCGGGCCCACCACAGGCACTAATGCCACCACCTGCACTCCCGGCTCCTGGAATATCCAGCGGATGCTTCAGGCGGCCGAGGAATTTCCCATGAATTTCGGCTTTCAGGGCAAGGGTAACTCCTCGTTTCCCGAATCGCTCCGTGAGCAGATCGAGGGCGGGGCCATGGGCCTGAAACTGCACGAGGACTGGGGCACAACGCCGGCGGCCATCGATTGCTGCCTGCGGGTGGCCGACGAGCTCGACTTCCAGGTCACCATCCACACCGATACCCTCAACGAAACCGGCTTCGTCGAGCACACCATCGATGCCATTGGTGGTCGGACAATTCACGCCTACCACGTTGAGGGGGCGGGCGGCGGCCATGCCCCGGACATCGTAAAGATCGTCTCTCATCCCAACGTCCTGACCTCCTCCACCAATCCCACCCTCCCCTACACCGTCAACACCGTAGAGGAGCACCTCGACATGCTCATGGTCTGCCACCATCTGGACAAGCGCATCCCCGAAGACGTCGCCCAGTCTGAAGCGCGCATCCGCGGCGAGACCATGGCCGCCGAGGACATCCTCCACGACATGGGCGCCATCAGCATGGTGGGGTCTGACTCGCAGGCCATGGGACGGGTGAGCGAGAACATCCTGCGTAGCTGGCAGATGGCCGACAAGATGAAGCAACAGCGGGGGCGACTGCCCGAGGAGCGGGGGGACAATGACAACGTCCGCGCGAAGCGGTACGTTGCCAAGTACACCATCAACGTCGCTATAGCCCACGGGATGCCCGACCACATTGGGTCCCTCGAGGTGGGCAAGCTGGCGGACATCGTCCTTTGGAAGCCGAAGTTCTTCGGGGTCAAGCCAGAGATGGTAATCAAGGGAGGCCTGATCGCCCTTGCCGCCATGGGAGACCCCGGTTCCACCCTCCCCACACCGCAGCCAGTGATGGCACGTTACATGTGGGGTGGTTTTGGGCGGGCCAAAAACGCCCTTTCCGTGAGCTTCGTCTCGCAAGCGGCTTACGATAGAGAGGTCCACAAAACGCTGGGACTAGAGAAGCGGGTCATCGCCGTGAAGAACTGCAGGAGCCTCGGCAAGGCTGATATGATCCACAACACCGCCACCCCCCACATAGAGGTGGACCCCGAAACATACGAGGTGAGGGCCGACGGAGAGCTGCTGACCTGCGAGCCCGCAAAGGTGCTTCCCATGGCCCAGCGGTACTATCTTTTCTAAAGGCCGATTCGGCTGAAGGAGAAAACGTGGGTCCGACCCTGCTAACGACCTTGTCGATGGGTTTCCTCTTGGGCCTTGTCCATGCCCTCGAGGCCGACCACGTAATCGCTGTCTCGACCCTCGTCAGCCAGCACCGCACCCTGCGGCGGGCCTCCACCGCTGGGGTCTTCTGGGGCCTGGGTCACACCACGGCCCTCTTCCTTGTAGGGCTCCTCGTCATCGTGTTCAAGATCACTATCCCACAGTACATCGCCCTCTACATGGAATTCGCCGTGGGGGTGGTCCTTGTGGCCCTCGGCGTCTCCGTCGTCAAGGGCTACATCACCGGCAAGGTTCACGCCCACGCTCACCAACACGACGGTGTCACTCACCTCCATTTCCACTCACATGCGGGCGGGGAGGATCATGACCACGAACACTGGTCGGCCCACCACGGGAGATCCCTTCTCGTGGGCATGGTCCACGGCATGGCGGGGAGCGCCGCCTTGATGCTCTTGGTGCTTGCCACCATCCCCACACCTCTCTGGGGCCTTTTGTATATCTTGATTTTCGGCGCGGGCTCTATTCTGGGAATGGTGTGTGTCAGCACCGCGATTGGCCTTCCTTTTCTCATTACGGTGGAGAGCCATGCGCCCATCCACCGATGGCTTCGGGTGGGGACCGGTATGGCCAGCGTTGCCTACGGTTTCTTCATCTTGACAAACGTCGGCATTGTTCAAGGCCTATTTCGCCTATGAGGACGACCATCATGGAGTCTGATGTCGAACCCACAGCGGTTTCAAGAGATGCAACCAATGCTGGTCGTCGATAAGCTCCTCGGGAACTTGGCAGAGGATGCCAGCCTGGAGGCTCTACATCGAAAGTGCCTAGCGGCAGGCAGGGTGGAGACGGTGAGGCTGACGGCGCATGATGCCCAGAAAAGGCGCTTTCGCGCCACCACCGACAAGGGAGAGAGTCTGGGGATCAGCTTGGAGCGCGGCACCTTCCTACGGGACGGCGACGTCCTTTTCCTTGAGCAAGATGGGTCACGGATGATTGTCGTCCGCCTTAAGCCCGAAGAGGTCTTGCGAATCACCCTCCTGCCGTCGGCGTCGGAAGAAGAGATTATTGAGGTAGCCGTCCGGGTCGGCCACATTCTGGGAAATCAACATTGGCCGGTTATGGTTAAGGGTCGGGACCTCTTCGTCCCTGTGGCCGTCGACAAAGAGGTGGTTGAGGCGGTCCTCAGAACCTACGACCTCCAAGGGATCGACTATGCCTTCGAGGAACATGCTGTCGGCGCAATCCCTCCTCTGCAGCCAAAGCACCACGACCATCACCATGACCACCCCCATTCGCATCCCCACAGCCATGACCTTGAAGGGTAAGGCCAATAGTGGCGGAAGCAGTGAGGCTTCCCAAGGCCTCTCCACCGACCTCGGCTTCCTCGGGGTGTTGCAGCTGGCCGATTCGTTTTTCCCTTCGGGTCTTTACACTCTCTCCCACGGATTGGAGACCTTTGTCCAGCACGGCCTCGTGACAAAAGCCGAAGACCTGGAACCTCTCCTCCACACCTACGTAGAGCACCTGGTCGGCCCCGCTGATGGGGTTGCCATTGTCCATGCTCATCGCGCCGCCCTTTTAGAAGACTTGACTGCCCTGTGCCAGGTCGACCGTCGTCTTACCGCAGTCAAACTCACCCGGGAGGCCCGCGAGGCGGCCATGCGCATCGGCAAGCGGGTTCTCGCTACTGCCCTCTCGTTAGCCCATCAGCCCATCCTCCAAGCCTACATGGACGCTGTGGAGGAGGGGGAAGCTCCAGGCAACGCGGCCATTGCCTACGCCGCGACGGCGGCGGCCCTAGCCGTCCCCCCACGGGAGGCGACGTTGGCGGCGCTCTACGCCTTTGCCGTGGGCTTGCTGGGCGTGTCCATGCGGCTCATTCGCGTTGACCACGTCCAGGCCCAGAGCATTTTGGCTCGTCTCCGCCCGCATCTCATTCGGGTCGTAGACGCCCATGTCGATACACCCCTGGAGGAAATGAGAAGCTGGACGCCCCTTATCGACATCATGGCAATGCGCCATGAACAGGCGCACGTTCGGCTCTTCATCAGCTGAGAGGGCACAAAATGACGAAATCGATTCCTCGCATTGGCATAGGCGGCCCTGTAGGGTCCGGCAAGACGGCCCTCATCGAGGCCCTAGTCCCTCGGCTCGTGGCCGATGGCACCAAGATCATTGTGGTGACCAACGATGTGGTGACCATCGAGGACGCCCTCCACGTGAAGCGGACTCTGGAGGGCATCCTCGATCCAGACCGGATCCTGGGGGTGGAGACCGGCGCCTGCCCGCACACCGCCGTGCGGGAGGATCCAACAATGAACCTGGCCGCCCTTGAGGAGATGGAGACCCGCTTCCCGGATACCGACCTCGTATTCCTGGAGAGCGGCGGCGACAACCTGACCCTGACCTTCAGCCCTATGCTGGCTGATTATTACATCTACGTCATCGACGTGGCCGCCGGCGATAAGATCCCCCGCAAACGAGGACCAGCCATCACCCAGTCTGACCTCCTCGTCATCAACAAAATCGACCTGGCGCCCTACGTGGGAGCAAGCCTTGCCGTCATGGAAGCCGATTCTCTCCGCTACCGTGGAGAAAAGCCTTTTCTGTTTACCAACTGCAAGACGGGCGAGGGGATCGACGACGTCGTAGCCCTGATTCGGCGCGAGGTCCTCTTTCAGGACTGGCCCGTCCACCCTCCAGAAACTGAGCCTAAGTAATGGACGGCGCCCTCAGTCTCACCCTCGCTCTTAGAGCGGGCCGGACCTGTATTGTGGAGCAAGAGCACCGCGCGCCCCTCAAGGTTCAGGTGCCCATCTACGCCGATCCCGCCATGCCTGGGATGGCTACGGTCTACGTGTTGTCTTCCAGCGGAGGGGTCGTACAAGGGGACCGGTTCACCATCGGGGTTCGGGCTGACGAGGGGACCCAGGTCCGGATGACTACGCCAGCTGCCACCAAAATCTACCGCTCCACGGGTGAGACAGCCACACAGCACGTGCATCTGCGAACCGAGGCGGAGTCTTACCTGGAATACGTCCCCGGTCCGGTGATTCCATTCCGCGATGCCCGATTTGTCGAGTCGGTCACCCTCGAGGCCGATCCCTCCTCCACGCTGATCTTTGCCGAGACGATCTGTTCAGGCCGCATCGCTAGGGATGAGCGGCATGCCTACGCACTCTACTCTTCTAGGGTGGAGGCTCACGACCTGGAAGGCTCCCTCCTGTTCGCCGATCACAACTACATCAGCCCCCATGACGCAACGCCTACGGCCCCGGGACTAATGGGCCCCTACGACATCCTTGGGATCGTGCACATCCTGACCCCTTCTAGCCACGCACCGGAGCTGGCGGCCACGCTCCAGAACCTGGTGTCCGACGCAGCAGTTGTCCTTGGAGGGGCCAGTCAGCTGCCGGCTGAATGCGGGGTCACGATGCGCCTGTTGGGGCGGCGTATGGAGGAAGTGACCGCAGTCGTACAGCACGTGTGCGAAACCGTTCGGGCTGTCATATTTGACCGCAAAGAATCCTCCGGCTAAGGGCGGGACAAGTGGGATTTTCAGGCAGGATTCTTAAGGTTTATGAATCTGGTCAGTCTTCCCCTCTCATTTACTTCCTCGATTCTTTTTCTTCTTTCCCTTCATCGGCGGAGCCTACGCAGGGCTCAGGGTTGGGGCCCGGGCCTGGATGAGGTTGAACCACCGCTTGATGTTGACCACCAGGGCGGTGAGGAGGCAGATGATGATTTTTGGTGATGGGAAAGCAAGCGTCGACAAACTGATCAAATTGATTGGAACCTAACCTCTCAACCATCGGCTCCTGTCAACACGCCTGTTTAGACCCGCAGGAACCCTTCCTCCCGGCATCCCACGCATCCAACACATTTAGCTACAAAGAGTTATGGCGGAAGCGTGTGGGAGTCGAACCCACCTGACGCCTCTCGACGCCACACTGGATTTGAAGTCCAGGGGAGCCACCGGGCCCCATTCGCTCCCGCCTGAGCCTGAGGCTCTTTACTATATCGAAGAGGGGTAGCCTAGTCCAGCACGCCGTTGGCTTGCCGCTAGGGAAACGGTTGGATTAAGGTCTGGGAGATATGGACGCCCGAAGAAGCCCCGGCGGGCGAGTGGACACCGCCTGCTGGCCATTGTAGACTAAGTAACCTTAAGTTTGTATCTTTATGAGGGAGGACGTCGTGTGGCGCTGGTCCATACTTTTGGCGCCTCTGGTTTTGGCCGTCTCGTGCAGCCACCGCGTGCCTCCGCCCGAGGCGCCGGTCTCAGTGGTGCCCAACCTGCCCATTATCAACCCTGCTTACCCTGTGACCGATGAGTCCCTCTCGTCGCTTGAGGCCGAGTTCCGCCGCTCCGCTCGGGAGACCGTCGCCTCTATTGTCGAGCCGGCTGGGGAGAACGGGCCCCCGACTCTGGAGGCGCGCGTCATCCGCCTCTTCAGCCAAGAGAAGGTGCTCTGGATGGAGGTTCGTCTGGGGCCCTGGTGGACTAAGCTCGACGCCTCCCGCCGGGATGAGGTCCTCGCACGCCTCGGCCGGCTCCTCTATTCTCTCGACGAGCGGACCTTCAACCAGAAGCGGGATGTCATCCTTACGGCCAAAGACACCACGGGGCGCCGTCTGGGCGATGTGACGGCCACTCCGTTTTCAATTTACGTTCGGCTTGCAACTGAGCCGGCATCGGCGCCTGAGCCGCAGCCAACCAAACATCCCGGCAGTCCTCGGTAGCGGAGACGGTTTCCATAGGACGGGCGCGGCTTACATGTTGGAGGAATTGGTGTGACGCGACCCTTGCTGGTCATTTTCACCCACGGCAGCCGCGATCCGCGCTGGATCGAGCCCTTCGAGAAGCTCGAGACCGCCCTCAAGGAGAAGCTGGGCCCCGACGGGGTGCGCTTGGCCCATATGGAGGTCGCCTCGCCCACCTTGATGGATGTGGCCGCCGAGTCCGTGAAAAACGGTGTGGAGAGCATACGTCTTCTGCCCCTGTTTATGGCAGGCGGCGGGCATGTGGCTCACGATATCCCCGCCCAAGCCGAGGAGGCGATGGCCTCCTTTCCCGGGCTGCAGATCGAGATTCTACCGGCCATCGGCGAGCATCCGAGGCTCTCGGAATTAATCTACGAGGTAGCGCTAGAGGCAGGCCGGTGATGGGCAGGCAGATACCCGTGCAGTAGGTTGATATTGTGGCCCAGGCTCCTGGAGTGGACAAAGACCAGGTGGTGGCAGTACTGGAGGAGATGGCCGTCATCCTGGAGCTGAAGGGGGAGAACCCCTTCAAGGTCCGGGCCTACGCCAACGCCGCCCGCACCCTGGCGGCCACTGCCGAGCCCGTCGAAGACCTGGTGGCCTCGGGTCGGCTCGGGGAGCTCAAGGGCTTCGGGAAGGCCATCACGGAGAAGGTCACCACGCTGGTCACCACCGGGAGGCTGCCCGCCTACGAGGAGCTGCGCGCCTCTCTCCCCGAAGGGCTCTTCGGGCTGCTCGATATTCCGCACCTGGGCCCGCGCAAGGTTCGAGCCATCTACGACGAGCTCGGCATAACGACGCTGCGTGAGCTCGAGTACGCCTGCCACGAGAACCGCCTTGTGGCGCTGCCCGGCTTCGGGCCCAAGAGCCAGGAGAAGGTCCTAAAGGGCATCGCCGACCGCAAGCGCTACGCCGCCCACTTCCTCTACGCCGAGGCAGC
>JADFOP010000036.1 GCA_022562795.1 Nitrospinota bacterium | reverse complement strand
CAGGGCCGAAGCCAGGGTAACGAGGCTACCATTTGTTATCATTCCTGTTCCTTTCATACCCCTCATCCTCTCTTCCTCCTCATCCCGGGTAGTCCCTCCTTATCCGCCTGAGGCGGAGGGCCTCCGATATGGATTAATAAACCGACTTTCTGTTCCGGACAACGTTAACCTCTCTCTTCTGTGCCGGACAGCCACAAGGGCTGTCCCTACATCGTCGTGTGCCTGTGTAGGGACAGGGTTTACCCTGTCCGAGGGTATGAAGGGCGGGTCGTGTATGCGGACGGGGGTTTATCCTTTTCCTGGGGGTCATGCTTGTTCGCGGACACCCACAAGGGGCGTCCCTACAGGAAGGACTGGTAAAAGGAGTCGGGGTCAGGGGCGACCCCGACTACCCGGTAAAGGCCGGACACCCACAAGGGGTGTCCCTACATAACAAGAGAACGGAGGCTACATTGGCCTAATCCTGTGTAGGGACAGGGCCGACTCCGCCTGAGGCGGACTTGCGACTCCCTGTCCGTTCATCCGCCTAAGGCGGAACTGCCGCTTCCTGCCCTAAAGGCCGGACAGCCTAAAGGCTGTCCCTACAGGGTTTGTTGGTGTCGGGGTGCTGTCCGCCTGAGGTCCGCCTTAGGCGGAAGGCGGACCTCAGGCCGGGCGGCCCCTACCCACCCTTATACAGCGAGGGTCTCGGACTGGACTTCCCATCACGGATTGGCTATCTTTAGGTTTGTCAGTGCTTTCACTGGCATGAAGGAGGGCTTGCTCCTGCCCATGAAGAGGTTCGTATGCATTCACGGCCACTTCTACCAGCCGCCGCGGGAGAACCCGTGGCTTGAGGCCGTGGAGGTCCAGGACTCCGCCGCCCCCTTCCACGACTGGAACGCCCGGGTGACCGCCGAGAGCTACGCTCCCAACACGGCCGCCCGTCTCCTCGACTCAGATGGCAACATCCTGGAGATAACCAACAATTTCGAGAGAATAAGCTTCGACATGGGCCCCACTCTGTTCTCGTGGCTCGAGACCGAAGAGCCGGAAGTCTACCAGGCTATCGTCGCTGCCGACCATAGCAGCCGACTCCTAAACGGCGGTCACGGCAACGCCATCGCCCAGGCTTACAACCACCCCATCTTGCCTCTCTGCTCCGCCCGCGACTTGACGACCCAGGTCCTCTGGGGCATTCGTGATTTCGAGGTCCGTTTTGGCCGCGAGCCCCAGGGGATGTGGCTCCCCGAGTGCGCCGTCGACGTCGCCACCCTCGAGGCGCTGGCCGGCCAAGGCATCTCGTTCACCATCCTGGCCCCGCACCAGGCTCGAAGGGTCCGACGGATAGGCAGCAGGGAATGGGCCGAGGTGGCCGCCGAAAGGCTCAATACATCTCGGGCCTACCGGTGCCGGCTACCTTCGGGCCGGGCCATCTCCCTGTTCTTTTACGATGGCCCTCTGGCGCAGGCCGTCGCCTTCGGGGGGCTCCCCCGAAGCGGCGAGAATTTCCTCGAGCGGGTTCTCGCGAGCTTCAGCCGCCACAGGGGGAGAGCGCGCCTCGTCCACCTGGCGACCGACGGGGAGACCTACGGCCACCACCTGCCCTTCAGCGAAATGGCCCTGGCCTACCTCTTGAAAAGTTTGGAGGAGAACCCCGAGGTGGCCCTAACGAACTATAGCCGCTTCCTGGAGGCGCATCCGCCCCGATACGAGGTGGAGATTGTGGAGGATTCCTCCTGGAGCTGCTCCCATGGCATCGAGCGGTGGCGGAGCGACTGCGGTTGCCTCATGGACCCGGGGCGGGGCTGGCATCAGCGCTGGCGCATGCCCCTGAGAGAGGCCCTGGACGAGCTCCGCGACGCGGTGGCCGCTCTCTACGAGCGGGAGGCGCAGGAGTTGATGGAGGAGCCCTGGGCGGCGCGTGACGATTATGTAGATGTCATCCTCGATCGCTCCGAGGCCGGCCTGGAGCGGTTTTTCCAAAAGCACCAGGCGCGGCCAATCGGCGAGGCCGAGCTCACCCGGAGCCTCAAGCTCCTCGAGATGCAGCGCCATGCGATGCTCATGTACACGAGCTGCGGTTGGTACTTCGACGAGATATCCGGGATGGAGACGGTCAAGGTCCTTGAGTATGCGGCCCGGGTCGTTCAGCTAGCCAAGGTGTTCGGGGTCAACCTCGAAGAGACCTTCCGGGGCAACCTCGAGAAGGCCCCGAGCAACGTTGGTGAGCTCGGCACCGGAGCGGAGATTTACGACAAGCTGCTCCGCCCCACGATGATAGACCTTCCCCGGGTTGTGGCCCACCACGCCATCAGCCAGCTCTTTGAAGACTCCGGCCCCAACGGGGCCGTCTACTCCTACACCCTCAAAGAGGAGAGGCGAGGGCACGCCGACCAGGGGACGGCCCGGCTCGCCGTAGGGCGCGTGGTCGCGTCTTCAACAATCACGCGCGAGACTTACCAAGCGGTATACGGGGTAATCCACCTCGGGGGCTACGACTTTCGCTGCTCGGTGGCCGCGGCCGACCGCATCGAGGACTACGAGGATCTCGAGGCGACCCTCCTTCGCCAGTTCGAGCGGGAGGGCCTAACCGAGGTCATCCGGACGCTCGACGGCGTTTTCGGGCTCGAATACTACGCGCTGAAGGATCTATTTATCGAGAAGCGCCGCAAGGTCGTGGAGATGCTGACCGAGCAGGTGGTGGCTAAGTTCGACTCCACCTACCGGGCCATGTACGAGGAGAACCGAAGCCTCATGACCTACCTCCAAGATGTCAACGCTCCGCTGGTTCCGGGATTCCTGGGGGCGGCCGCCTATACCCTGGAGAAGGAGGCCATCGAGGCGATAGGCGCACCGGGCGTTGCGAACCACGATGAGGCCGTGGAGGCCCTCGTTGACGAGGCGGGCCGCTGGGGGCTCCCTCTCGCGACGGAACCCGCTACGCGCAGCCTGGAGGAGGCCCTTGATAAGTCTCTCGACGCCCTCGAGGAGGATTTTTCGTTTGCCTCCCTGGAGCGCTCCGAACATCTTTTGGAGCTCGCCGACCTTTTGGGGATCGAGCCTCGGCTCTGGGACATTCAGAATCGCTATTACCGTCTGGCTTGCCGCGAGATGCCGAAGCTCCTGGGCGCTTCGAGAGGTCGGAAGCCCGACCACGGGGAGCTTCTCGAGGCGGCGTTGCGTCTGGCCAAGCGGTTGAATTTCAACCGGGAGGCTCTGCCGTCACAGAGTTCCGCATTCTCTATGGGTGAAAAAACAGACTGAGGGGCGAGAGGATGGCGGATTTTCCGCGATTTTCCGCGATTTTCCGAATAAGAGATTTTCCGGGATTTTCCGAATTAGCGATTTCCGGGAAGCTTTCACACCTCCCGGTTTGGAGAGGGCCGGGGAGGCGTAAGGTCGGTGAGGGTTTAGTCGATCTCCTCACCCCATGGATTGATAAACCGGAGGATGTCGGCCTCTATGCCGCCCCCCTCGGATGGAAGACGAACGCGATCCCCGGGAGCCTTGCCTAAAAGAGCCTTAGCCCTCGGCGCGCCTATCGAAATGGAACATGAATCTTTCTCCACCATCTCAGGCAGCACCAGTTTGTAGTCGTAGACTTCGCCTTCATCATCCTCCAGAAAAACGTGGCTGAAGAGGCCAACGGTCTCTCGAGGCAGGTTTTGGAGGGGCAGGTCTCTAAGGTCACTCAGCCGACGGTTGAGCTGGCTTACCCGCATCTGCACAAATGCCTGCCGCTCTTTGGTGCTGTGGTACTCGAAGTTTTCGCTCAGGTCGCCGTACGAGCGGGCCTTCTCCAACTCCTTTGGGATGACGGCGGTAAGCTCGTAGTTGAGCCGTTTGAGATCATCTCGAATCCCCTCAATGACGCCGTTGACGAGGGCCGCAAGCTCATCCATCGGAATTTCTCACCCCTGGTTTTTGGCCTTAGACTCAAATTCCATCAGAGTTCGTACGATACCCCGTCTGACTTACCCTTGCGGGGCCTCCAGTAGGGCGTTATAATAGCATGCATTTCGCTCCAGGGTAGCTCAACCGGCAGAGCGGGTGGCTGTTAACCACTAGGTTGCGGGTTCGAGTCCCGCCCCTGGAGCCAGATTTCTTAGCCCGCAACAATTAATACGTTGCGGGCTTTATTATGGGAGCCTCCGAAGGCTTAACGACGCCAATCCGGCAGACGAAAACCCTGCGGATGATACACCTACAGGGTGATTCTGCTATCCTCAAGATTGCCAATCATCAGCAAAATGGCCAGGTAATCTCTAAGGTGGCGGGTGATGAGGAAGTTTTGCCTTACGAATTCCCTGGCGTCGGCCCCCATCTTCGCAATCACTTCTGGGTGGTTCAGTAGATAACGTATCCGGAATGCGGCCCCCTCGATGGAATGGACCAGGTAGCCCGTGACCCCCTGGACTATCTGGGACGCTATACCTCCAACAGCCCCGCCGATGACCGGCTTGCCCTTCCACATGGCCTCGGCCACGGTGAGGCCGAATCCCTCTCTGACTGATTTTTGGATGACGATCGTGGCGGCCCGCTGCAGAGCGTTTATCTGGAGATGAGCCGTGGGTGGAAGGTCGTAGATGGTGATGTCGGGGTCCCCTTCTGCGGCGGCCCGGACCTTGTTCAGGACCTCGGCGCCCTCGGGATCATCGGTGGCTCCGCCCCCGGCGAGGACCAGCCTGCAGTCGACGGTCTCTTTAACCAGCTGATATGCCTTGATCACTCCCAAAGGGTCTTTGAACCTATCGAATCGCGATACTTGGAGGAGTATTGGCTTATCCTGGGGTAGACCAAGCTCCTCCAGGATTTTCTCCTGCTCCTTGGCTTCCAGCTCCCGGTTCTTGTCGCTCAACGGGTCGATGGAAGGGTAGATGAGAAACTGGGGCATCGGTAGTCGCTGAGCGAACTTAGGGAGACTGAAGATCGTGGCGTGATACTTGAGAATGTAGGGCTTCAGGAAGCTCCAGACGTTCCTCTGGGGCTTGGCGACGTCTATGTGGCATCGCCAGACCCACCGCGTGCGGTTGGACCCATGAAGGATTAAAGCCGCCGGCTGAGGGTCGTGGATTATTGAGACGTCGGCATCGAGGTTGAGCTTCCCGGCGTTCTCCTCGTTGCACGCTCGATATGAATCGAACATCTCCGTGGTGATGCGCTGCTCGATTCCCTGGAGGGCATTGTGAAATGCCTTGGTGGTTTCGAAAAACAGGGGATTGCCGGAGATGACCTCCCATCGGGGTTTCACCCCAACCTCTTTGAGCAGGGGGATGAGCCGGTGCAGTATCTCTGCAACACCGCCTCCCTCGCGGGTCGAGTTGACATGGAGGAAGCTTGTCCCGGCAACCCGATCGCCCATGGCGTAGATGGACTCCAAGGTCCCCGGTGGGACGAATGGGCGATACTGCTCCAGGCTGGCATTGGGCATCACTTTCCCTTTCAGTCGAGGGCCATTTCACAGAGCTCGAGAATCTGGGCCCTGAGTTCCTCCAGGCTCAGCAGGTACGGGTCGATTCTGTTCAGGCGTTCGGCCAGGGCCCCCTGGCCCACGGCGATCTCCAGCCATCTGGCGAAGTCGCTTTGACCCTTGCCCATGCGGAGCTGGGCTTCGAAGACGTGGAAGTAGATGGCGCTTGCCTCCACGTTCCTGAGGGCCGCAACAAAATCCGGCAGTGTTTCCACCTCGAACTCTGTGGGGACCTCAATGATGCGGGAGCTCATAAACTCGAAGAGTTCCCCATGGACCACCCGTGGAACCACCTGAAGGCCTTGTAGATGATCGTCGATGATCGTGATTATCTCGCTCCTTAGAGCTTCGACGGACTCAAAGGCGAAAGGGTTTAGAAGCCCCAGACGCTCGCCCAGGACGTTGTCACCAACCTCACTCGCCGCCCAGGTGGCGAAGTCGTTGGGGTATGGGCCCTTTACGTAGCTGTGGCGAAGGAAGTAGGAGTAAGTGTGGAAGTAGATGGAATCGGCGGGGACCTCCTCCAAATGCTCAAGGAGATCGAGCTCGTCGCGGGCTCGACGGCCGAGCATCTCCTTGAGCTCGATGCACGCGACAAACAAAAATGGGGCCAGGGCCCGGACGGGCTTTTTGGTCTTGGTTCTCTTTTTCTTGAGCTTTGTCATGGGCTTCCAGGAATGCCTGCCAGGGCTGGTAGAGTCACCTCAAGAGGTATTTACAGCAATATTCATACCAAATTAGTAGCCGATTCCTTCATTTATTCAGGGCGGGGGACCCTCCGATCCCCATACCTCGGCCATTACCCTGGGTCCAATAGGCGGGTAGATGTCATAAAGATACTTGTACATAGATACGACCAGGAATTCCACGTCACCCCCATGGCCCCAGGCTCGCTGAATGTGCTCGGAGGCGAGAAAAATATTTCGGCAGTGCTCTCGTAGCTCCAGCAGAAAGTCCATCCAGTGATCTCTGTTCTCGTGGTCATCAAGCTTGGGGAGAATCTCAATTAAGCGCCTGGAGGCGGTCTCGGCCTTCGCCCGGAAGTCCTTGGCGTAGTCGAGCTCGCGAAGCGCCTCGGACGGGTCGAACTGCCGCTCGTCTTGCTGCCGCTCGAGGCCGAATTTCAAGTATGCTACCCGGGGATCGATCGTGAGTTCCGGCAGCCGCGACAGCCCCTCGAGTAGCCTGCCGTCGAGGACCTTCGGAGGCTTCGGCGCCATCTCCTCTCTGAGCTTGAGCAGAAGCAGGAGGCAGTCGGCCAACATGTAGGCGTGGAGGAATGGGCGCTTGACTCTCCCTTCGTCAGGTCTCCAGCCCCAGTTGCAGGCCCTTTTCATGAATCTGAGGTGGAGGGGAAGCCTCACCTGATAGGGAAAGCGCGCCAGCAGGTAGCCCTCCTCGGAGAGCACGGTGGCCGGAGTCCGGCAGGTCACGGGGTAGCCGAAGGATTCCACTAGCCAGGTGCAGAGATCGGTCAAAAACCGTCCAGGGGACCAGAAGACGAAAGGGTCCTTCCTATATATATTCCCTGTATCCAGCCCCCTAAATTCCCCTGCGCCCAGAGGTGGGTAATGACCGTCGGAGCGGGCCACCAGCCTGATTTCTGGCGCCCACGAGATCCGCTCGAAGGATACCGAGGCAAGCTCGGTCGGATCGGATACGGCCTCCTTCACGTACTCCTGTGGGGTGACGAAGTGGACATCCGCGATGCCCTCTCCGGTGACTCGGTCCCATGCCTCTTCCAGAATCTCCAGAGCCGCGTCACCGAAGTCCATGAGTTCCAGGTCTTGGATGTAGAGGATGAGGCCCCCATCGGGAGCCTCCTTGAGGGCTTGGCGTAAAACGGCTGTGTACTCGACAATGGCTTCTCGCCTGTTTATGGGAAAGGAGAGGGTCTCTCCAGATGCGTACTCCGTATCGAAGACGGCATACTGGCCCATGAGATAACCCTGGTACTTGACCTCTTCGGGATACCACCGGGTTATTGGGCGCCATATTTCTTGGGAGACTGGAAAATGGCGCGGCAAGGCGATTAAGCCCCCCTCCACCAAAAAAGGCTTGTAAACGTAGTCCGCCTCTGGATCCGAGCAAGTGTAGACGGACTTCCCGGGGTGGAGGTGGGGGAAGACGATGTAGTCAATGCCGTGGGCCTTCAGGCCGGGAAGGAAGCGTCGGTCCACAGATGCCTCGGTGAAAAAGAAGCCCTTGATGGCGGGCTCAGTGGCTCCCAGAGTGTCGTGGAGGAATTGTGCGTTGAGGTCAATCTCCTCCAAGAGTTCCTCCTGGGTAAGGAAGGCGGCGTGGGTATGGTGGGCTGTCGTATAGAGGGGATGAACGAGGCCGTCCTGGTAGGCGCGGGCCAGCTCCTCGAAGGTGCTAGGGAGCACGTCTCGTATCTGGTGGAGGAGCTCGTTGGTGATGTCCATTGTAATCGGTGCGCCGAGGGCCGAGGCTAGGGCTAGCATGTCGCGGTAGACATTGCGGCCCTCCTTGGCCCGCTTGCGTAGGTAGTGCTCGGGTGTCATAGCGTGGATGATTCTGTGGTCCGAGACCGTTTTTTGAAGCTGGCCCGGAAGGTCCCAGAGTGGCTCGTGGGCGTGGAAAGCCAGCACCACGTACACCTTCTTCTTATTAGTCATGGGCCTCCTCCACGAGCTAAGGTATTTCTTCTTCGCCGAAGGTAAGAAGGCTGGAGACCTCTCGGTGAGCCTCCTGGTAGGCCTTCTTTCGGCTCGCTGCCTCTCCGCTCTCGTGCCAGGCCTTGGCGGTGGTGTGAATCCGATCTCTCAAATACTCGGCTTTCTCCAGGACCGGTTGGGCCACAGCTCTCTCAAGAGCCTGGACGGCCTCCACCAGAACGGCAGCCCCTTTATCTACCATGCCTGTATCCCACCAAGGCCGGCAGCTCGCCCACCACCACTGACAGGAATGAAGCCCCTCGTCGAGGAGCCGTCGGGCGTCGGGCCCGCCGGGCGACTCATGCTCGAAGGCCTCCAGAGCCTCTATGGCGAGCCGCGCAAGCTCCCATTGAAGCTCGTGGATGGGGTTGGAGGGGTCGAGCCACTGCGGATAAGGTAGCCGCTGTTCCATTTCATCTTCCCACGTCGACCAAGAGCCGTCCAGGGGATCCACCACATCGCGGGCCGGGAAGAGGTCCAAAAGCTCCGAAATTGTCACCGTCTTTATCGTCGGGTCGGTGAAGGCCTCCTTGAGGAGCCGTTCCTGGCCCGGGCGGTGATGGCCGTAGACCTCGCCGTCGGTGCCGCTCAGGAGGTAGCCTTCCACCGCGGGAGCTTCGGCGAGGAAGCGATGGAAGGCGTCCAGGTCCTGGCACGAGCCGTAGGTTATGCCGGCGCTGACCCTGCGCTCCTTGAAGAAGACGCCGAACTGGCCCAGGCCCGAGACGGTGAAGCACCGCTCCGTAGGTGGGGCCCTGAGACGGCCGTTGTACGAGATTTCATCCACTATTATCCATCGGTAGCCGAGCCTATGGACCACATCGGCCACTTCTTTCGAGTAACACATTTCCGGCGGGAAGAACCCCTCGGGATGATAGGCCTCGCCGAAGTATGCCCGGTTGGTCTCTTCATTGAGCCTAATCTGGCGCTCCATCTCCCCAGGTGGAATGAGCGGCATTATGGGGTGATACTTGACGCTTCCGGTGAGCTCGATCTGGCCTTGCTCGGCCAGGGCCTTCAGCCCATCGATGATGTCTCCGTGCCCGCACCGGTCGAGGAGCTCGGTGAGGCAGGCGTTGATGTTGAGGGTTATTCGTCCTTCCGGATGAGCCCTGAGAATTTCCACCAAGGGCCTGTAGGCCTCCCGGGCGACCTTATTTACTATCTCGTCGGTCTGCGTCGGGGGCTGGTAGATGTGTAAGAAGTTGGCCCAATACATCGTCTAGCCGCTCCACACCATCTCAGTCTAGCGGGCACAAGAGCCCTCAGCGTAATTTACTAGGAATGGGGCCTTTTGGAAAGGAAATTAGTACTGCTTGCCTCCTAGGGGGCCGTGTATTTTCCTTGTTCCCAATTTAGGCTGGTGGTACGTAGGTCAACCAGTGTTCGTGGGCGGGGTCACGACCTGTTACAATGTCGAAGAAGGACTGCTGAAGCTTGGTTGTTACGTGGCCGGGCTTTCCAGAGCCGATGGTTCGGCCATCGACCTCACGGATGGGGGTAATCTCGGCGGCCGTTCCGGTGAAGAAGGCCTCATCGGCAGTATAGAGCTCGTCGCGACTGAAGGCCTCCTCTCGGAGGCCGACCCCCATTGTGCGGGCCAGCTCGATGACGCTGTCTCTAGTGATCCCCTCGAGGATGGCGCTCAGCGGCGGGGTCTTAAGGTCGCCGCGACGCACGATGAAGATGTTCTCGCCGGTGCCTTCGGCCACATTCCCCCACGGGTCAAGCATGATGGCCTCGTCGTAGCCGTTCTCGATGGCCTCGGCCTTGGCCAGCTGGCTGTTGGCGTAGTTGCCGCAGACCTTGGCTTTGGTCATCATGACGTTTGGGTGGTGGCGGGTAAAAGAGCTAATCTTGGCCCTTATGCCCTTGGTGAGGCCTTCCTCGCCTAGATAGGCCCCCCATGGCCAGACCGCCACGGCCACGCTGACCGGCAGCCCGATGGGATTGAGGCCCATCCGGCCGTAGCCCAGGAAGGCCAGAGGACGAATGTAGCACTCTTCGAGGTCGTTGACCCGAATGAGGTCGAACGTGGCCTCAATAAGCTCCTCCGGCCGGTAGGGAATCGGGATGCGGGTGATTTTAGCAGAGTCGTAGAGCCGGTCAATATGCTCCTGGAGGCGGAAGACGGCGGGGCCCCGGTCGGTCTTGTAACAGCGGATGCCCTCGAAGATACCAAGGCCGTAGTGGAGGGTATGGGTGAGGATGTGTGTAGTGGCCTTCTCCCAATCAACGAGCTCGCCGTTGAGCCAGATTTTTTGCACCGGCTTCATTTAGGATTCCTCAATATAGGCGTGGAACCTCAAAAAATATCACATAGGGTTACCCCAATGCAAGGGAAACTTTTCTTACATCCAGGTTTTTATTGGCATGCTTTGGGGACGATGCGGCTTGATTTTTGTGCCACGAAGTGTATGATACCGCCTCGATAGGGAAAGGGAGCGTATTGTCTCATGGTTCGTGACCTTAAAGATCTCTGCCGGCGGGTAGAGGAGTTTTATCGCACAACGACGGGCAGGCTCAGCTACCCCACATGTCAGTCCCTTCGGGATACGGAGTACCCGGCATTGGTCGAGGAGCTTAAGCGGCTTAAAATCGAATCGACCGACCAGAAAGAGCTGATCACAACCCACCTCGAAGAAGCGCTGGCCAACCTCGAATCCCAGCTCGAGGGCTACGAGGCCCTCAACCGCCGATGGAACCTGGGGGTCCGTCCGCCGGACCTCAGGAGTCGCCTCACCTGAAGCGGCTTGCCAGGTTACTGGGCTTTTACTATTATATATCGACACCAGGTGAGTGAGCCGCTAGCTCAGGTGGTAGAGCAACGGGCTTTTAACCCGTGGGTCGTAGGTTCGAATCCTACGCGGCTCACCAACCCCTCCTTGATCTTGTAGATCGGCCTTCGTCGGGCGTCCCCGTCGTCTAGCCTGGCCCAGGACTCCGCCCTTTCACGGCGGCAACGCGGGTTCGAATCCCGCCGGGGACGCCAAAATTCCGACAATCATGTCGGTATTCGGAAAATCCCGGAAATTCGCGGAAATTTTAAATTCGGAAATTCGAGGAAATTAGCGAAAACTAGCGGAGATTCAAATATTCGGAAAATCGCGGAAAATCGCGGAAAATCGCGGAAAAAGCAGGCCCGCGCGACGCCCCTCCCCACCAGGCCATATATTTCACTAATTGCAGAGGACATAGCGAAAGGTCGGCCCCCCCTGCCGGTGGTGGGGCGGCGATATCGACAAAACGGTCCATATCCTCATCGCTAAAAGCCTGAGGGAGCGATGGGACGGTAGCGGATGGAGACGAACCGGCGGCCTCATCGGACGGCGGTTGCCTCTTTACGGCCCTCGCGCTAGACTTGAGGGCACAGAAGCGGTCGCCCTCTATGTCGGTGGGTGACGCCGCCCGGGGAGAGATCAATGTCCGATTGGGTCGGAGCTCTGCTTCTCGCTCTCTTCGCGGCGATGCTGGTGTATGAGTGGCGTCAAGGCGTCGTCCTCCTTCGTTGGTGGCAGAGGTTCGCGATCTGCTTCTTTCTCGTCTGGGGGTTTTTGTTTGGATAGGGGTTGCTCCTAAACCCCGACCCCTTTTTAAGCTATCCGGGTAGTCGGGCGACCAAAGGTCGCTTGCGACCCCCTGACCCCGATACCACCTAGCAGACCTTAATGCCCTAAAGGCCGGACACCGACAAGGAGCGTCCTTACATGGTCTTGTGCTCGTGTAGGGACAGGGTTTACCCTGTCCGTGGGTTAGACGGGCAGGTCGCTGCCATAAAATCCGGACAGCCTAAAGGCTGTCCCTACACTTTGATGTCTTCGATGCCCATCCCTGCCCACGGATATTCAACCCACGTCTCGACCAAGCCCTTACGAACGGGATTGTGGACGATGTACTCCGCCAACCGCTCGATGCTTTCCTCCCGACGGAGAATGTGCTCGTGGAACCGCCCCTGCCAAAGCCATCCCCGGAAACCCATCGCGCGGACCCTTCGGCTGGTGTGGCCCTTAAAGCGCCCGACCCATTCCGACAGCGAAAGCCCATCACCCGGCATTTCGACAAGGAGGTGGAGATGATCTGTCATCAGACACCAGGCGTGGAGCACGACGCCGTGAATCTTGGCCTGTTCATGGAGATGTGCAAGAAGTGTCTGATTCAAACGAGCATCGGTGAACGCCCGACGCCGCCGAAATGTGCAGGTGGTGACGAAATAGCACCGGGATTCGGAATAATCGAACCCCTCTAGGCGGGGGGATTTTCTTCTGGGCCGAGCAGTGGATTCCATGCCTACAAGACGTCGGGGTGGCGGAAATTATTACTAACATGCGGACAGCCTAAAGGCTGTCCCTACACCGTCGTGTGCCTTTGTAGGGACAGGGCTTACCCTGTCCGAGGGTATGAAGGGCGGATCGGCGCCTTAAAGCCCGGACACCCACAAGGGGCGTCCCTACAGCATAATACCGGGTAGTCGGGCGGCCAAGGCCGCTTTCGGCCCCCCTACTACCCGTTTACTTGGCTGATTCCGCACCAAAAAACCATAAAAAACAAAAAAATCGCTCTCCATTCGTGAAGTAAAGGAAGTACGGGAAGTACGTGACGACAAGCCCCCCTGCTCTTTGATAATCCTCTCTTAGCGAATGGGAAAAGGTGTCGGGGTGCCGCAGGCGGCTTGGCTGGCGACCCCGACTACCCGGGGTGTGGCGGACAGAGTCAAACCTCGTCCGTACAGGAGAGCAACATGACGAATGTTGTTGAGCTCAAGGAATCGGCCTCAGGCGGGGCGAAGCCCGAGGCCGAAGAGATCGCGACGGCCGGCCGGGACATCACGCGCGGCTTTGTAGGCAGAATCCTCTCCAACCCCGACGAGGTGCTCTCGCGCGAGGCTGCCGGCAGGGGCTACGACCTCTACGACGAGATGGAGGACAAGGACCCACAGATCGCCTCGCTGCTGCAGACCCGCAGGCTCGGGGTCATGAGCAAGGAGCGCGAGATCGTCCCCGCCTCGCAGTCTCAAAGAGATATTGAGATAGCGGACTTCGTCCGGCTCGCCCTCGCCGAGGTGCCCCGATTCGACGAGGATCTGAATAGCCTCCTCGACGCCGTCCCCAAGGGCTTTTCGGTTAGCGAAATTCTTTGGGAGGCGCAGGGAGGCAGGGTAGCCATCAGCGACATAAGGAGCAGAAAGCAGGACCGGTTCGTCTTCGGCCCGGGAGGCGAGCTTCGGCTTCTGACCACCGAGAGCTCCTATGAGGGGATCGCGCTGCCGCCTCGAAAATTCATCGTCCACCGCCACGGGGGTCGATACGAGAACCCCTACGGCGAGGCGGTTTTAAAAAGCGTCTACTGGCACTGGTGGTTTAAGAAGAACGTCATCAAGTTCTGGGTCATCTTCGCCGAGAAGTTCGGCATGCCGACAGCCATCGGCAAGTACCCCGAAGGGACCAAGAGCGACAAGCAGGACGAGCTATTGAGCGCCTGCGAGGCGATCCAGACCGATAGCGCCGTCGTCATCCCGCAGGGGATGGTCATCGAGCTCCTGGAGGCGACCCGGAGCGGAAGCGTCGACACCTACCAGGAGTTTTGCGAGTACCTCGATTCTCAAGTTGCGAAGGCCATTCTGGGCCAGACGCTCACCAGCGGCGAGGGGCGCCACGGCACCCAGGCCTTGGGGATGGTCCACGCCCATGTGCGCCAGGACATCCTCGAGGCCGACGCCGCCTCGCTCGAGGCCACCGTCAACGAGCAGCTCATCCCCTGGCTCGTCGATTTCAATTTTACGGGAATTTCCGAATACCCCCGTCTCAAGATTCACGCAGAGGAGATCGGGGACCTCCAGGCCCTGAGCGAGCGCGACGAGCGCCTTATTAGAATCGGCCTGCCGGTCTCTTCGCGCTACTTCTACGAGCGCTACAGGATACCGCCGCCGGCCGAGGGCGAGGCCCTGGTGACGCCGCCCCCATCCCCCCAAGGGGGCTCGGAGCGGGAGCCCGCCCCGCATGAGGGGACCGGCGCCTCGCTGGCCGAGAGGCCGCCCAAGCGCCAAAGAGCGATCTACGATTACAGGGAGGGCGAGCCATGAGAGATTTAGTGGAGCTGGAAATCTCCCGGGCGGGCAGCTACCCGCAGGGGGAGATCACCATGGAAGACTTGGAGGAGATTGCTCGGGCCTACGACCCACTGCTACATGAGGCCCCGCTCGTTCTCGACCACGCCCCGCCGGGCGAGGAGCACCGCGGCCCTGCCTACGGGTGGGTGAAAGAGCTTAAAAGGCTCGGCGACACGCTGGTTGCGCGCATATCCCAGGTCCCCGCCGAACTAAAGGAGCTCGTCAGCTCGGGCCGCTACAAGCACCGAAGCGCCGAGGTCTACCTCGACTTCCAGGGCACGGGCAAAAAGTACCTGAAAAGGGTCGCGCTGCTCGGAGCGGCGGTCCCCGCCGTCAAGGGCCTGGAGCCCATTAAGTTGGCCGAGCCCCATCCAGCCGCTGCAGGCGGCCAGGGCTGCGGCGGGCCGTCTATGACGGTGGATTTTAAGCAGCTTACACAAGCCGAGGAGGAGGACCGGATGGGCACAACTAACAACGAGAGGCTCGAAAAGCTCGGCGAGGCCGAGGTCGCGAAGGTCGTAGAGGAAACCGTCGCCGAGGTCACCAAACGCTTCGAGGAGCAATTGAAGGAAAAGGACCAGGAGGCGGCGACCTTCAAGGAGCGGGCCTTCAGGGCCGAGCGAAGTGCCGCCGAGCTCGAAGAGAGCATCGCGAAGCTTTATGCCGAGGCCGCCGAGCGCGAGGTGGCGGCCTTCTGCGAGGGCCTCGTTTCCCAGGGCAAGGCCACCCCGGCCGAGGCCAAGGATCTAAAAATCACGCTGCTCGCTCTGCCCGACGACGAGGCCAGTCTGGTCACGTTCGACGAAGGCGAAGAGGCGACTCCCAGAGCCCGGCTCATGAAAACCTACGAGGCGCGTAAGGCAGGCTCCGCCGTCCCTTTGAGCGAGGTCGCCGCCGATGCTGGCGCCTCGAGCGACGTTGTGACCTTCGGGGATGGCGAGGAGCGGATCAGGGTTCCAAAGAGCGTCGTCCGGCTCTATGAGAAGAACAGGGCCGACTTCGTAAAGATGGGCGTGAGCCTGGAGGAGTTAGCCCGCTCCGAGCACCACCACCAGGAGGCCTAGACCGCCTTAGGCGGACGCCTCAGGCGGGCCGGTGAGGCCTTTTTCGGCGCCAATTATACGCCTGAAGCGGAGAGGAGGGTAAAGCATGGCAGCACTGACACAGAACAGGGAAACAGACCGCAAGGATGGCGTTCTTCTGGCCATTCCTGTGAAGGGGGCAACCACAATATACAAGGGGGCCTTAGTAGCCATCGACTCAGGAGGCTACCTGGTGCCCGCCTCGGATGCGGCGAACCTTAGAGGCGGCCTCGTGGCCTACGAGAAGAAAGACAACTCGGCCGGAGCCGACGGGGCCGTCAAGTGCCGGTGTTATCGGAAGGGCGTCTTCCTCTTGGACGCCAGCTCCATAACCCAGGCGATGGTCGGCTCGATGATGTACGTCGTGGACGACCAGACCTTCGACGACGCCACCGGCACCAACGGCATCATGGCCGGGCGTCTCGCAGAATACGTCTCGGCCACCAAGGGTTGGATCGACATCGAGCCGGCGTTCGAGCGAAGAGCTGCGGCTCTGGTCGCCAACGCCGACGCCACTTACGGCCAGCCTGAGGCCGACCTCATCAACGAGCTTAAAACCCTGCTGAACGCTTAACCACAAGGGAGGTGACAAATCATGGGCGACGTTGTCAGTCCAATTGTAGTGACCAAGGGCCTCCAGGCGCACTTCCTTAGCGCCTACCATTCGGCCGAGGCCTTCTGGCCGAAGATAGCCACCGAGGTTCCGAGCAGCTCTTCACAGGAGAAGTACGGCTGGCTCGGAAGCGCCCCCGCCATGCGGGAGTGGGAAGACGAGCGGGTGCCCAAGGGGCTGCTCGACCACCAGTACACCATCGTCAACAAAGACTGGGAGTCCACGATCGCAGTCGATAGGAACGCCTTCAAGGACGACCAGATAGGAGCGATTCAGATTCGCGTCCAGGACCTGGCCGAGCGGGCGAAGGTCCACCCCAACAAGCTCGTCTCCCAGCTTATCAAAGACGGCGAGTCCACGCTCTGCTACGACGGCCAGTTCTTCTTCGACACCGACCACTCCGAAGGCGAGAGCGGCACGCAGGATAACGACCGCACCTACAACGCCGCCGACCCAAACGCCGTGACTCAAGCGGAGTTTGCGGCCGCCTTCGATGCGACCAGAGTCGTCCTGGCGCTCTTCAAAGACGACAGGGGCGAGCCCTTCCACGAAGAGGCTCAATCGGGGCTCCTCGTCATGGTTCCCCCGGCGCTGTGGGGCGTGGCGGAGAAGACGCTCAAGCAAGATACCTTGAGCGGTGGCGAGACCAACATCCTCAGCGATGCGGCCGACCTGATCGTCAACCCGCACCTGACGGCCGGGGCCAAGTGGTATCTCTTCAAGACCGATACCTTCCTTAAGCCCTTCATCTTCCAGATGCGAGAGGCCGTCAAGCTCCTCCAGGTTGGCGTCAGGGAGGGCGAGGACGTCGACTACGCGCGCTTCATGCGAAAGCACATGTTTTTCGGCGCCGAAGCCCGCTACAACGTCGGCTACGGCCTGTGGCAAAACGCCGTGCTGACTACCTTCGTATAAGGCTTATAGGGAGATTGCAATCGTGAATCGCGCGTATAAAACCTCTCTCAGAGCCAGCCACCCCAGTGGCCTCTACCGGCGAAGCGGCAGGGCCTTCACGCCCGAGCCGGTCCTCCTTGCCGAGCAGGAGATGACCGAAGCCATCCTGAACGACCCCTGGCTCGTCGTCGAAGAGGTCGAGGAGCAAGAAGGGCCCACATGGGCCACTGGGGCAAGGGAGCTGAGAGAGCACATCGAGGGCCTGGAGGATGCTGTCGCCGTGCAGGCCGTTCTCGATTGGGAGAGCTCAACCCGTCGGCGCCGGACGGTCATTAGAGCCGCCGAGAAACGATTGGGCGAGCTGAAGGAGGATTAACCCTTGGCCTATATTACCCAGTCGGACATTGAGGACCAGCTCTCTGAGAGCGAGCTTATCCAGCTGACCGACGACTCCGGCGCGGGCCAGGTGGACTCAAACGTCGTCGCCAGAGCCATCGCGGACGCCGACGACGAGGTCAACTCTCACCTTCAGGAGCGCTACACGGTGCCGCTTAGCCCAGTACCCGGCCTGATCCGCAAGCTATCGGTGGATGTCGCAATCTACAACCTCTACTCGAGGCGAGACCTCGACGCCCCCGTCCGCACGAAGCGCTACGAGGACGCCACAAAGTTGCTCAAGGCGCTTGCCCGCGGCGAGGCGTCGCTCGGCGTAGAGGCGCCCCCGGCCGAGACCCACGACGAGGAGGTGCAGACGACGCGGAAGAAGGCGGATCGGGTTTTCACCAGTAAGAAAGGCGATACGACCGGCACCCTGGACAATTTTTAGGGGGCTACGATGCCTTATCAGCAATCGAAACTGTATCTAGCAACATTAACGCAAGTCCGGGTAGTCGGAGTCGCCAGCCAAGGCTGCCTGCAGCACCCCGACACCTTCTCGAAAGGCCACGGACCGCGATGCGGTCCCTGGAGGACATCTTATGTCAGGATTTTCGGTCCACATCAACGTTGAGGGCTTGTCCGCCTTAGGCGGAGCAGAGGCCGCGCTGCGGGGCATCCGGGAAAGGGCGAAGGACCTTACCGTCCCCCTTCGGGCCGGGGGCTTCCACATGCTCCGCTCAATCAGGGAGAACTTCAGGGCCGGAGGGAGGCCCACGAGATGGAAACCGTTGGCTTCGGCGACGCTCAAGGCCAAGGCGCCCAAGACGAAGCTACTGGTCGATACCGGGAGGCTTATGGGCTCCATCACCTTCAGGGCGGAGCGAGATGAACTCGCGGTTGGATCGAACGTCATATACGCCCGGATACACCAGTTCGGTGGCCGGGCCGGGCGGGGCCACGCGACCACAATCCCCGCCAGGCCCTATCTTGTCTTCCAAAAGTCCGACGTGGAAGTAATCGCCAGAATAGTCGGGGAGCACCTGGCGGGTGGGATTTAGCGTGTCAGATGGGTCGTCATCAGCTGTGTAGGGACAGGGTTCACCCTGTCCGCGGGCTTGGGGCACTAAAGGCCGGACAGCCTAAAGGCTGTCCCTACAAGGGAACAACGTGGCTAACGAGACCATAACGCAGGTCGAAGACGCGATCCTGGCAGCCATAAACGCGGCCCCCATCGGCCCGGTGGGCGGGGGAGGCTATGCACGCATCGTGGACAGCTACCAGGGCGAGCTCGAGGACGAGGACTTGAGCCGGGTGTTGAAGCTATTCCCCGCCCTGCTCGTTGTCTACGACTCAAGCCGCTATACCAAGTCCGCCAAGGGGGTCTACGACGAGACGATGCGTTTCCTGGTGGTCGTGGCCTCCCGGAACCTCCGAGGGGAAAAAGCCCAGAGGCGGGGTGACGTTGAAATGACCGGGACCTACCAGATGCTCCGGGATGTTCGGGGCCTCATTGCCAATAAGTCCCTGGGCCTGGACGTCGGCCCGCCCGAGCCCGTGGCCGAGCGGTTCGTGATCAACACCAGGGATGCTTCAATCTACGAGGCGACATATGAAATCAGCGTCGATTTTACTCCTGTGTAGGGGCAGCCTTGCCTTAAGAAGGCCCTGGCCGCCCTGTCCATACGGGAAGGGAGCACGCCGAGGCGGAGGAGGGGTAATGTATGTCTGAGCGCGATTTTGACGTCCTTTGGGCTTTCTCCACGAAGAAGCAGTCGGCTTATGGGACGAAGCTCGCCGACGCCGACCTCACCCTCGCGACCCCCTTCAAGGGGCCCGACGTGGTGGTGAGGACGCCGACGGTCGAGACAGATTCAGAGCAGGCAGGGCGGGGGGTCGCCTCAGGCGGATTCCCGGAGTCGCAGGAGATCGAGCGGTGGGACGTCCGAGTAACCCGCAACTTCGATCTCACCTCGCTCATGGCCGGCTGGGCGGCGGCCTTCGGACTGGGCCAGGTGACCACATCCCAGCCCGACAGCGTCGGCGCGCCCAACACCTACGACCACCAGTGCCGCTTCATTACGAGCTCCGTTTCTCTCCCCGTGACCTCCCTCGTCGAGCAGGCCACCAGCGGCGCTGCGCTGAAAAGCCTGTATCGGGACTTGGCTGTCGCCGATTTCGAGATTTCCGCAGAGAGCCCGGGGCGGCTTCAACTAAAAGTGAATTTGGTGGGCAGCGGATACAGGGAGACTTCGACGCTCGCCATGCCGTCGGTGACGGCCGGCAGCTTTTTGCGCATGCACGGGGTGACCTTCCAAGTCGGCCCGACCGGTAGCGAGGTGGACGTTTCCTCCCGTATTAAGAGCTTCAACCTATCGGTCGCCAACAACCCGATGGAAGATGACGGCTACTTCCCCGGCAGCGGGCTCTACAGGGGCCGGCTTGAGTACGGAAAGCGCCGGGAGGTCGAGCTCGCCTTCCGCCTGCTCGTAGCCGACGCCGTCGAGCGCGACCACCTCGAGGCAGGCGACTACCTGAAGGCCATCATAACGGCGGTTGGGGCTGCCATCGAAGGCGCTTACAAGCACACTCTCACCATCACGCTTCCCCGGCTCTCATACCGGGCCCTGCCCATGGGCTTTGAGGACGGCATGGCGGTCTACGATATCGAGGCGAACGTCTTCCACGACGCCACGAGCGGCTACCCGCTCGACATTACAGTGCGCAACAACATCGCCAGCTACATGGCCTAGGGGGGCCGATATGAGCTACGAGGTAGGCTGTTGGCAAGAGACGAGAATCCACCTGGTCGCCGAGCGGGGCGGAGAAGAGCACCGGCTAGTTCACGTTCTGCGTGAGCCCGCCGCCTCGGAGCTTCGGACTTACAGCCGGATGCGGAGCGAGTTTGAGGTCCGCAGAGGCAAGGCGACCCTGCGACGCTCCCCGGCCGAGGCCGACGAATGGCTCTGGGACCAGACAGCGGTTCGCGTAGAGGGCTACACCATCGAGGGCAAGGAGCTCACGCCCGAGATTTCCGAGTGGAAGTCCCACGTGCCCCTCCTCCACAAGGTCGAGGCGGTAGCGGCATCGAGCGCCGTGGCCGCAGAGGATCAGGAGGAGTTGGGAAAAAACTTGCATGCGCCTTCCGGCGCATCTTAGAAGGCAGGGAGTGCCCCGGTGAAGATGTCTGTATCAAGCGGAGGATCGAGGCAGAAGGTTGCGACGACTGCCCCCTTGACGCAGCGAAGGGCGAGGAGCAGTCCGCCTCAGGGGGAGCAGAGGGCTGGGCGCTTCACATTATGGAAATACGCCAGCATATCCAGGCGGGCTGCAGGTTCGGCCCCGACGACCTCACTCACGCCGAGTGGCGCTCCCTGGCCCTGCTGGAGATAGTCGTAGCGGACGTGCTTGAAGAGAGGATGAAGAGGTAATGGCGCAGGCCTTTGAAGTCAGCCTTAAAATAACCGGCCGGGAGGAGGTCTCCAGCGCCTCGGTCAGGGCCGAGCGGGCCCTGGCCCGTCTGGGCGAGCGTGGCTCGCAGGCGCTCCAGAGAATCAGCGTCGTAGGGACGAACGTTAAGCGGTCGCTCGAGGCCATCGATCTGGCCGCCTCCATCAAGGCCGCATCCCCCGCGCTCCAGCAGATGACCAACGCGCTGGCCGGGGAGACGGTCGAGGCGATCCGCCTTGCGTCGGCCTTAGGAGCAATAAGTCAGGTCTCCCGACAGGCGGCAGTCGCCCAGAGCAAGATGGCTTCTTCGATCAATCAATCCACCGCCGCCCTAAACCGGATCGTGGCGTCAGCCCGGCGGGCCGCATCCGCCCTGGGCGAGTTCGGCGCAGTTAGCTTTACGACCGCCCTGACGGGGGCGCAGCTTAGGGCCCGATTCGACGCTCAGTTCTCCAATATAGGTATCGCCCAGCACGGCGCCGTCACAACCCAGCCGACCCTGTTGATGACGAGCGAGAGGGGCCAGGCCGAGCTCGTCGTCCCGTTCAGCCGGGCCGAGCGCTCTCCCGAGGTCCAGCGCGCCTTCGACGAGCTCGCTGCGAGGGAGGGCGGAGGAGGAAGCGAGATTACGATCGTGGTGCCGGTCAACCTCGACGGCCGCCAGATAGCCAAGGTCGTCGCCCGCCACCAGAGAAGGGGGGCGGCCTGATGCAGCCTATATGGGTAGTCGGGGTCGCCCCTGACCCCGACACCATCAACATGGGACGGGGAGGGGGTAGCGCCTAATGCCCACCGTCCAATTCGCCTTCGCCAACCTCCTGGAGCAGAGCGGCGCCGTCGTGACGGTGACCGATGCCGCGTCCGGAAACCCGAAGGAGCACCTCTACGACAGAGACCTCGTCTTCCCCTGGAAGGCGGCGGACGCCTCGGGAGACAAGGCCATCAACATAGATCAAGGCGCCTCTGGCGCATTCAAGGTCGATACAGCCCTCATCGCGGGCCACAACCTGACCGGCCTCACCTGCTTTCTGGAGCACTCCCCCGACAACGCGGTCTGGAGCGGCTACGACGGGGGAGCGGGTTCCTTCGTCGCGGCGGCGGGGACGATAGAGCTCAGCGTCTCGGGAGGCCCGCTCACGAAACGCTACTGGCGGCTCCGCATCACGGCCCCTTCGAGCGCCCCGGAGGTGGGAGAGCTCTTTCTCACCGAGCAGAAGACCTTCGAGCGCAATTATCGCTTCGGGGCGGCCTTGGGCAAGGCGCCTAACATAACCGTCCTACGCGGCCCGTCGGGCGCCGCCTTCAAAGCCAAGCGGGGCAATACGCAAAAGACCCTTCGGATCGAGGTCGCCAACGTCCCGACCAGCTTCAAGGACACCCTACTCGCCGAAGAGGCGGCGGGCGGCGACAGCTTAAAGCCGTTTTGGTTTTGGGATTTGGACGCGTCCACTAGCCGGTACTGGATGGAGCTGGTTAGGCCCGTTCAGGTCGTTCTGGCGAGCGATGGGCGCTGGAACATCAAGCTGAACCTTCGGGAAGCGAATTGAGTAGCAGGCTACCTCGTAGGCCACGGTGCTTCGTCAGCTAATGAAGCTGTATCGAGCGCCATTAACGCAGTAGCCAGCTACCCTGGTAGATAGAAAGGCATAGCCTTTGAAAACCCTGACCGCGCCAGCAATGGCCCAATCTTTGATGCGGGGGATAGACGCGCGGGCTCTCGTGACCGTCGCGTTTGCCGACGGGTTGACGATCCGCGTCTCGGACCAATCGATAAGCTCGGCCCCCGATGGGAACGATTATTTGGGCCTGCTTACGGAGCTGCCCGATGTCGTCGGCGGCTTCGACGATTTTTCGAAGACCAACGAGCCCCGCGAGCTTAGGCTCTCTTTCGCTAACAGCAAGACGGTTGCGGGCTTCTCCCGCTTTTCCGACCTTCTCATCTCCCACCCGATAGCCTTCGCCACGGTGACGATAAAGTGGTGGATGAAGGGCGCCGACGCCTCGGCAGACCTCATCACCGATTTCGTGGGCCAGGCCGAGGAGGCCGCCTCCATCACCGCCGATACCGTTGAGGTCATCGTGAGCGGGATTGAGATGGCGCAGCGCGACCCACTCCCGCTTTATAAAATCAACACTACCGACTTCCCGAACGCCGCGCCGGAGGCGATCGGGCGCGTCTGCGGGCCAATCATAGGGACGGTCGAGGATGTCCCGGTCTACCCCGTCGACGCCGGGGCGAGGAGCCTGCTCAGGGCCTACATCACATCGGCCTCAACCGGCCCGCTGGAGCTCTCCGACGCCACCCGCTTCCCATCAAGCAGCACCGTCATCGTCGGCCAGGAGGAGATAGCTTACACGGGCAAGAGCGGCGACGACTTGACCGGGCTGACGCGCGCCCAGAATTCCACCACGGCAGTCTTCCACAACCGGGGCGGCGCGGTGATAGAGAAGAAGACCGAATACACCTACCTGGGCCCCGCGTTCCCGATGAAGACGGTGAGCCGCGTCCGCGTCGCGGGGACCGCTTTGGGGGCTGGCGAGTACACGCTCGATTTGAAAGACACCGCCCTGCTGCCCGGCTCCTCGGTCGTCAGCCTCAAGCTCAACACCCCGGCGATAATTCAAAGGCATCAGCACGAGACGGGCGAGACGACCGACAACGAAAAGCCCACGGCGGACGATGAGACGGGGAGCGACAATCCCGGCTCGTGGCTGGATGATGTCAAGGCTTACGATTTGGGCGTCGATGACCAGACGACCTTTGCCTACTCCAACCGCACCACGTGGGGGGGCGCCCCCCCGCTCGGTCAATATTCTCAGATCAGATTCAAGGACTGGGGGCCCCTGGCCAACTCGGGCGAGATAGTCTCAGCCACCTACCACTGCAACTACCAGTACGAGGAGACCAATTACATCGTCAACAAGAACGACGCCTACATCGACGGCATCAGAATCTCACCCAAGGCCGCGATAACCGAGATGACCTGGGGGGCCCCGACATCATGGGCGGCCCTGGATCGAATCGTCAAGGTGAAGATTCGGCCCGACGACGGGTTTGGCCTGCGCATCTACGACCTCTGGCTAGTGGTCATCTACGTGGTGACCGCCCCCGGCGCCCCTGCCGGCGCCGACGCGGTGGTCGCTACACCCGTCACGATTGACGGCGACGGCCTCTACGATTCCCTTGAGTGCACCGGCCTTACCGACGGCGCCATCACGGGGACGGCCCTCACCCTCATCGAGCGGCCCGACCACGTTATGG
>JADFOP010000035.1 GCA_022562795.1 Nitrospinota bacterium | reverse complement strand
CGCCTACCAGCGGGCCATCGAGCTGCAGCCGGCTTCCGCCGAGTATCACTTCAATCTGGCCAGCCTCTACGGCCAGCAGCGCCGCTTCCGGGAAACGATCGAGGAGCTGGAGCGGACGGTGGGGATTGATCCCTCGATGGCCGTCGCCCACAAGAACCTGGGCCTGCTCTATTGGAAGACGATGCGAGATGCGGTGCGGGCACGCCACCATCTTAAGCGCGTTCTCGACATCGCCCCCAATCACCCCGAGGCGCCCGCGATCCGCCGCCTCCTCGACACGATTCCGCCTTCCTAGCCCGCAAGGCAGCCCTTTGACACATTTGACACTTCTAGACACCTTTGACATTTTCCTAAAAGTGTCCAACCGCGCCATAGAATATTGAATATTAGAAGGGTTTAAAACTATCAGCGAACAGTCATAAGAGGTGTCGTTTTATTATTTAGTAACAGAGCCTTGCTAGGATTAATATCGCCTTCGGGTGTCATCTTTTAAGAATTCGTCTATCTCTTTGAACTGCCTCATCCATTCGTCCTGCCTCTCCGGGTTGCTGTAGAATTCAATCAAGTCATCCAAACTTCTTTGGTGCTCTGAATCTTCGGGCAGGGCCCACTTCACGTTGCCAAGGGCCCAGACGAGCAGGATGTGGCCCGCTTTGCACCGCCTCTCGCCAGCCGATATGCACGACATTGCGGGATGGTCGGGCCCCAGGACCTTCTCAGCGGCCCACAGGGCCGGCGCGGGCAGCGGCGAGGTGAGGGCGAACGTGAGGAACAAAGCGACAAAGATTGTGACTAAGAGTCTCCGCATGGTTATCCTTCCCAGGATCTAATTCCCCATAGTAAGAATCGGAATTTTCGCCTCAGAGGTTAAGGGAAGGGGGGGTTCATCTCTGACCAGAGCGGGGGGAAGCCGAGAGGATGCTTTTTCAGGCTATACTGTCCGGGAAGCTCTTAACCACTACAATTAAAGTATGGGCTCCGGCATGGTGCGATTCCCCCCTACTCAGGCCATCTTTCGGTGAGCCAGCTCAAGGCTTCTTCCAGGGCTTCGGCGTCGCGGGACCGCAGTGTCACGGTCGCCTTGAATCGCTCTTCAGAAAGGTTAGGGTAGGAGCCGAAGAGGACCTGGGGAAAATTCTCCATCGCTTCGGCCATGAGGTCGGCGTATTGGGATTCTCCTACCGAGGTGGTGAAGCTCTTCGATTGGAACGGCACACCCTTTAAGGTGGGCTTCAGCAGGGCGAAGTTAGCCTGCATGAGCTCTGGGATGCCTGGGAAGACGTAGATGTTCTCTATGCGAAAGCCGGGGAATACCTGGCCCTCTTCGGAGAGCAGCTCCGCCCCACTTGGAAGGTGGGCCATGACGAGGACCTGGGGGGTTAGTTTATCCCCGTACATCTTGCCAAGGAGGCGGATCATCGCGGGGTGGTCGACGATGGGCCGCTCGAGGGCCTCGGCGACCGCCTCGCGGGTCACGTCGTCCGGGGTGGGGCCCACCCCTCCGGTTACGAAGACGTGGGCGTAGGACGCCCTGACCTCCCGGAGGCGCCAGGCAATGACGGGCACCTCGTCGGGAAGGGTGATGATGAGTTGGGTGAGGATGCCGCAGTCTAGGAGTTCTCGCGCGAGCCAGGAGGCGTTGCTGTTCTCCACCGCCCCGCTGAGAAGCTCGTTACCAACTGTGACGATGGCCGCAGTGTAGTCCATCTAAGCGCCGTAAGGCGGGCTATCGGCCTTTGGCTTCCAGCTCGTTGATGAGCGCCTTGAGGGCTCCCTCTACCTGCTCGACTCGCTTGGTGGTCTCTCCCGAGGAATGCTTGCCCACCTCGCGCAGCGAGACGAGGGCTTGTTTCAGGTCGAGGGTGTTGACCATGCTCGCCTGGCCCCCCAACGTTTTGAGATCTTTCACAGCCGCTTCGAGCCCGGCGACCCTTGCCTTGAGGGCCTTGAGCTCTCCAGACGTTGTCTTTTTTATCTCTGCTACCAACTTGGCGTTCCCCCTTGGGCGGGTCTTACCAAATGCGAAGAAGCCGGTCAGGAGGAGGCTCCCGATGGCCACGGCCATGGCCATCGTCGAGATAAAGTTGCCCCCACCTTCCCTCTGAGGCTTGACCATAACCTCCTCCTTTCTTGGATCGGCCGGAGGTGGTGGTGGAGGAGGAGGGGGTTTGGGAGCTTCTTTGGCTTCTGGAGGCGGTTTCGGGGGGGCGTCCTTAGGGGAGGGCTTCTTCTCAGATGGTGAGTCTCCCTTCTTCTCTTTCTCGCTCATGCCTGCTCCTTTCAAGACCCTACTGGGGGGTCGTGGGTGTCTCGGCTACGGGATGGGGTGAGCCGATAAGCAGATCGCAGACAGCCTCGTAGTCTTGCGCTCCACGGCTGTTACGCCTGAATGTGTCGATCGTCTTTCGAGCGCTCGGGGCCTGGGAAATCTTCGTATCGATTCGAATGGGAGGCCAGACTCGCTCACCGTAGCGGGCCTGGAGAGCCTCGTAGACCTCGGAGCTGATTCGGGTTCTTCGGTCGAAAAAGGTAGGCAGGACCCCCAGCACACGGATGGTTTTGTCGAAGTAGCGCTCGATGAGGGCCAGGTGCTCCACGACCTGAGCCGCCCCCAGGAGAGCCAGATAGTCCATGCTCACCGGGATAATGAGCTCATCGGCAAAGACAAGGGCATTCTGGTTGAGAATTGAGAGGGACGGGGGGGAGTCAACCAAGACGAAATCGTAGCCGTCTATTGCTTCCAGAGAATGCCTCAGTGCTTCTTCCCGCCGTGGGCGGCTCATCAGGATACTCTCGCATGACGCCAGAGTGGCGTCGCTTATAATGCAGTGAAGGCCGTCGCGGGCGACAGCGAGGCACGTATCGACCGGAGCCTCTCCCAGCAGCAGATCGTACGTGGTATGGGGGTGGGTTAGTCCGAAGTGCTCCTTGATGTTACCCTGGGCATCCATGTCCACAAGAAGGACCTTGTAGCCGCGTGAGCAAAGGAGGCTGGCCAGCGTCACTGCGGAAGTCGTCTTTCCGGTGCCACCCTTGAGGTTTTGGAAAGCTATCTTTCGCATTGGTCGTGTGGTCATTGGCCCCTAGCCGAGGAAGGGAGGAGACTGGGTCTGCTGGGGTGGTTGCGTGGATTGCGCAACGGATTGACGGGCTCAGTATATCGGCACCCCACAAGAGGGTCAAGGCGAAACGCTCCCGCCCATTGGGGGCGGGTGCGTGGGCGTGGGCCGAGCCCTGTAAGAATCCACCGTGGTGTGCTAGAATTCACTATTTAAGTCCTTAACGCGGAGGGGTTCTCTGTTGTCCCGAAACCAAGGCAAAAGGATCGTTCTTCGCGGCGCCAGGGAGCACAACCTCAAGAACATCGATCTCGACCTGCCCCGCGACGCCCTGATAGTCATTACGGGAGTATCAGGCTCCGGCAAGAGCTCGCTCGCCTTCGACACAATCTACGCCGAGGGCCAGCGACGCTACGTCGAGAGCCTCTCGGCCTATGCACGTCAGTTTCTCGAGCAGATGGAAAAGCCCGATGTGGACTCAATCGAGGGCTTAAGCCCCGCCATCGCAATCGAGCAGAAGACGACCTCCAAAAACCCCCGCTCGACCGTAGGCACCGTCACGGAAATTTACGACTACCTGCGTCTCCTCTTCACCCGTATTGGCGAGCCCCACTGCGTGGAATGTTCCAGGCCCATCGCAAGCCAATCGGCCCAGGAGATCGTCGACCGCCTTCTGGCCATCCCGAAAGGAACCCGGTGCCAGATTCTGGCCCCCATCGTCAGGGAGCGGAAGGGGGAGTATAAGAAAGAGCTCGATGATCTGGCCCGTAAGGGGTTCGTCAGGGCCCGGATTGATGGAGAGGTGCGCGACCTCTCCGAAACAATCGTGCTGGCCAAGACGAAGAAGCACACGATTGAGGCCGTCGTTGATCGCTTGATCATCACGCCTGAGGTCGCGAGCCGCTTGACCGACAGCGTGGAGACGGCCATGGGGCTTGCAGACGGCATCGTGATTGTCGATCTCTTGGGTGGTGAGGAGCTCTTTTTCAGCGAGCAGTTCGCGTGCATCCCATGCGGGCGCTCGTTTCCGGAGCTGGAGCCTCGTCTTTTTTCCTTCAACAGCCCCCACGGCGCGTGTCCCGACTGTGACGGGCTGGGCTCGCTACGAGAGGTGGACCCGGACCTCGTGGTGCCGGACCCTTCCAAGAGCCTTGCAGGGGGAGCTCTAAGGCCGTGGGAGCGGAAAAGCTCGGCGTATTTCAACCGGATACTGGAGGCCCTGGCCGACCAATACGGTTTTTCCATGTCAACCCCGTT
Organism: Nitrospinota bacterium; assembly: GCA_022562795.1. Classification (GTDB taxonomy): domain Bacteria; phylum JADFOP01; class JADFOP01; order JADFOP01; family JADFOP01; genus JADFOP01. The sequence continues at coordinate 19,809 of JADFOP010000035.1, read as the reverse complement.
TAGTGAGCTTGACGGGGCAACCCGGCATCTCATTCTTTACGGCTCCGAGGGCGAGCCCGTCCGCTTCTCTTACATGAGGGGGCGCCGGCAGGTTTTCTTTCACCGCCCCTTTGAAGGGGTCATCGGCTACCTCGCACGGCGTTACAGTGAGGGCGGCAGCGCCTTCATTCGCGAAAAAGTGGGGCGCTACATGGGCTTGAGGCCGTGCACCGCGTGCTCCTCCAGCAGGCTCCGTCCGGAAAGTTTGGCGGTGACGGTCGGCGGGCTCTCCATCGCCCAGGTGACGGGGCTGGCGATAGCTAAAGCCAAGGAGTTCTTCGACGATCTAACCCTGCCGTCCCATGCGGAGGAGGTCGGCGGGCGAATCTTAAAGGAAATACGCGAGCGCCTGCAGTTTCTCATCAACGTCGGACTAGACTATTTGAGCCTTGAGCGCCCGAGCGCCACCCTGGCTGGAGGCGAAGGCCAGCGGATCAGGCTTGCTACCCAGATCGGCTCGAGCCTCGTCGGGGTCCTCTATATTCTTGACGAGCCCTCGATAGGGCTTCATCAGAGAGACAACCGAAAGCTGCTGGAGACGCTCCTGCGCCTTAGGGACTTGGGCAACACCGTAATCGTGGTGGAACATGATCGGGAAACCATCCTCTCTGGGGACCACGTAGTCGATCTAGGGCCCGGTGCGGGGATCCGGGGGGGGCACGTGGTCGCCACAGGGCCGCCCAAGGCTATTATTGCCAATCGGAGTTCACTTACGGGCCGTTATCTTTCGGGCGAGCTCACCATAGCCGTCCCGACGAGGCGGCGCCGACCGGGCAAGGCCTTCCTCTCGGTGCAGCGATGCCAGCAGCATAACCTCAAGGAGATCGACGTCCGGATCCCCTTGGGGTTGTTCACCTGCGTTACCGGGGTGTCGGGGTCGGGCAAGAGCACCCTGCTGCTCGATATTATTTACCCGGCCCTTGCCCAACGTCTCTCCAATAGCAGCGTTCGCCCTGGGGCCTTCGGCACTATTCGCGGGGTGGAGTACCTGGATAAGGTCATCGACATCGATCAGTCCCCCATTGGGCGGACGCCCAGGAGCAATCCTGCCACTTACACGGGGGTCTTTACATACATCCGGGAACTCTTCAGCCAGGTGCCAGAATCCCGAAAACGAGGCTACAAACCCGGTCGGTTCAGCTTCAACCTGAAGGGTGGGCGGTGTGAGTCCTGTGAAGGCGGAGGCCTAATCAAGATCGAGATGCACTTCCTTCCGGACATCTACGTTACCTGCGACCAGTGCCAGGGGCGCCGCTTTAACCGGGAAACCCTTGATGCTACGTATAAAGGCAGTTCAATAGCCGATGTGTTGGCGATGACCGTCAACCAGGCGTTGGCCTTCTTCGAGCATATCCCTAGAATCCAGGGCAAGCTCGAGACCCTGGCTGAGGTAGGGCTTGGCTACATCACTTTGGGCCAGTCGGCCACGACTCTTTCAGGAGGCGAGGCTCAGCGGGTCAAGCTCTCCAAGGAGCTTTCCCGCCGTTCCACGGGCAGAACCTTCTATATTCTCGATGAGCCCACTACGGGCCTCCACTTCGCAGACATCGAGAAGCTCCTCGGAGTGCTCAATCGCCTCACCGAGCAGGGCAACACGGTGGTGGTAATCGAGCATAACCTCGACGTCATCAAGACAGCCGATCACATCATCGACCTTGGTCCGGAAGGGGGGGGCGAGGGGGGCTGGATCGTGGCCGAGGGCGCCCCGGAAGATCTAGCCGGACTGGAGGCCTCGTATACGGGCCAGGCGCTGCGGAGCGTCCTCGAGCTTAAGAAAGCGGGGTAGGGCAGGATGCGAACGATTAAGGTTCTTTTGGAGTATGATGGGACCAACTACGCAGGATGGCAGGTCCAGCCCGCTCAAGATACAATCCAGGGCCGCTTGCAAGACGCCCTTCGGACGATAACCGGAGAGGAAATACGGGTTGAAGGCAGCGGGCGGACCGACGCCGGCGTTCATGCCATCGGCCAGGTCGCCCACTTCAAGACCAGCTCGGAAATGACGGCGGATGAGTTCCGGCGGGCCCTCAACGGGCTGCTGCCCCGAGACATTGCCATCCGCGAGGTTTCTGAAGAGGGCGAGGGTTTCCACGCCAGGTACTCGGTGAAGCGAAAGCTATACCGCTACGTGGTCCTACAAGGTGAGACCCGCTCAGCTTTTGGCTGCCGGTACGGGTGGGAGGTCGATTATGCTCTCGATGTGGCGGCCATGCGCCAGGCAACCCAATATTTGGTGGGAAGATGCGACTTTTCTGCTTTCATGGCCACCTCGTCTACGGCCAAAAGCTACGTCAGGACGCTCTTTCGTCTGGAGGTTTACGAGCGGGGACGAGACCTGATTTTCCTCGCGGAGGCGGACGGTTTTCTCCGCCACATGGTCCGCACCATTGTCGGCACCTTGGTTGATGTTGGCCGTGGCTACCGTCGGCCCGACGATGTGAAGGCTATTCTAGAGAGCCGTGATCGGAGCCAGGCGGGGCCAACCGCGCCTCCTCAAGGGCTCTTCCTCCTTGAGGTAACCTATTGAGCTTCAAAGGCATATTTGTGTGTTGAGCTTGACACGCTGAGGCCAGTGTGTTAGGGGTGGAGCATTTTCGGGAGGTCATTTGTGTCATTCGTACCAACATTTGAGGAGTTCTGCGCCAAGGCCGAAGAGGGCAACCTCATCCCGGTTTACCGGGAGATTATGGCCGACCTGGAGACCCCCGTCAGCGCGTATCTGAAAATCGGGGGCTCGAACTCCTACCTCCTTGAGAGCGTAGAGGGGGGGGAGAAGTGGGCCCGCTACACCTTTCTAGGCGGCCAGCCGGAGGTCGTCGTCTCCAGCAAAGGCCGAACCCTTACGGTCAAGCGAAACGGGGTGGAAGAGACCAGGTCTATAGAGACCGACCCGCTGGATGCCCTGGAGGAGATTTTGTCGGCATACCGGCCGGCGACAGTTGACGGCCTCCCACGCTTTTTCGGAGGGGCCGTGGGCTACCTGAGCTACGATATGGTGCGGTTCTTCGAGTCCCTGCCCGATGAGACCGACGACGACCTCGACCTGCCGGACATGGTTTTCCTCATAACCGATACCATACTCATCTTCGACAACATCCTCCAGAAGATAAAGGTCGTAAGCAACGCGTACGTTGAGGGGCGATCCCTGGAGGAGGCCTACCAGGATGCGTGCGACAAGATTCATCTCCTCATCGAAAAGCTCAGGGGCCCGGCGGAGCCGCCCAAGCTTCCGCCGCCCAGGGTCGGCCCGGTTGCCATGACGAGCAACTTCGCCAAGGACGATTTTCTGAGGGCTGTCGAGCGCACCAAGGAATACATCACCGCCGGAGACTGCGTCCAGACGGTGCTTTCTCAACGGCTCGCCACCGACATTCGCTCGCACCCCTTCAATATCTACCGAGCGCTCCGAACCATTAACCCCTCGCCCTATATGTACTATTTGGAGCTCGAAGAGGTTACCATCTTGGGCTCCTCGCCGGAGATTCTTGTGCGACAAGAAGGGAGCAAGCTCATCCTCCGGCCCCTCGCCGGCACCAGGCCTCGGGGAGAGACGGAGCAAGAAGACGAAGCTCTAGTTCGTGAGCTACTAAGCGACCCCAAGGAGCGGGCCGAGCATATCATGCTCGTTGATTTGGGCCGAAACGACCTGGGCCGAGTGAGCGTGCTTGGAAGCGTTGAGGTCGACGAGTTGATGCTCATTGAAAAGTACTCCCATGTCACTCACATCGTCTCAAACGTAATCGGCACCATAAGGCCTGATTGCACTGGTTACGACGTCTTGAGGGCCTGCTTCCCTGCCGGGACGGTTTCGGGTGCGCCGAAGATTCGAGCCATGGAAATTATCGAGGAATTGGAGCCGACGAGGCGGGGCCCCTACGCCGGGGCCATCGGGTATTTTTCCTTCAGCGGCAACATGGAGACCTGCATCACCATTCGCACCCTGGTTATCCAAAACAACAGGGCGTATCTCCAGGTGGGGGCTGGAATCGTCGCCGACAGCGACCCTGAGCGGGAGTTTGAGGAGACGATGGATAAGGCCCGGGCCCTGGTTAGGGCTATCGAGTTGGCCGAAGAGGGCCTCGACGCGTGATATTGGTCATCGACAATTACGACTCCTTCACCTACAACCTCGTCCAGTATCTGGGGGAGCTGGGCCAGGAGCCCCAGGTCTGGCGCAACGACAAGATTACGCTCGAGGAAATTGAGGAGCTCGCACCCGAGAGGATCGTCATATCGCCTGGCCCTTGCACGCCAAGCGAGGCTGGAATCTCGATAGATGTGGTCAACCACTTCTCCGGAAAGTTGCCTATACTCGGCGTCTGCTTGGGGCATCAGTCCATAGGCCAAGCTTTCGGGGGGCTTGTTGTACGCGCCGAAAGGCTCATGCATGGCAAGACTTCCATGATTGAGCATGATGGATTGAGCATCTATGGGGGGGTGCCAAGCCCCTTCGAAGCGACCCGCTACCACTCCCTCGTCGTGGAGCGCTCGACGCTGCCCGACTGCTTGGAGATAAGCGCCGAGACACGAGAGGGAGAGATAATGGGCCTGCGCCACAAAGAGTACCCGGTCGAGGGGGTTCAATTCCACCCTGAGAGCATCCTGACCTCTGAGGGGAAGAACATTTTAAGCAATTTCTTAACTCTATAGCTGTAAGGCAATGATTCAAAAAGCTGTAGCTAAGATATCAGATGGAATAGGTCTCGAAGAGGATGAGGCCTTTGAGGCCATGGAAGCCATCATGGAGAACCGGGCGACGCCCGCCCAGGTCGGAGCGTTCCTCACCGCTTTAAAAATGAAAGGGGAGTCGGTCGCCGAAATCACCGGGTGCGCCAGAGCCATGAAGCAGGCCGCTATCACCGTCGGACCCTTCGAAGGGCTGCTTGTTGACACCTGCGGGACGGGCGGTGACCACAAGGGCACGTTCAACATCTCCACTGTGGCGTCCTTCGTAGCCTCCGGGGCTGGGGTCAAGATTGCAAAGCACGGCAACCGCTCGGTTACGTCTCGTTGCGGGTCTGCCGACCTCCTTGAGGGCCTGGGGATCGCCGTTGATGTCCCGCCTGAGGTCGCCGCCCGCTCAATCGAGGAGGTAGGGATCGGGTTCCTCTTTGCCCCCTCCTTTCATCCGGCGATGCGTCATGCGGCGGCCACCCGCAGGGAGCTCGGCTTTCGGACGATCTTTAATCTGTTGGGCCCGTTGACCAACCCCGCGGGGGCAAAGGCCCAGGTGATGGGCGTCTTCGCGGAGCGCTGGGTTGAGCCTCTTGCGCACGTCCTAAACCATTTAGGCGCCGAAAGGGCGCTAGTCGTCCACGGGTCGGATGGCCTCGATGAGATTACGATATACGGGCCAACCGTTGTGAGCGAATTGAAAGACGGCGAGGTAAGGACATACAGCATTGACCCCAAAACCCTGGGTCTCAACAAAGCCGACGACCCGGAGGCGATTCGGGGTGGCGATGTGGAGGTCAATTCGGCCATCGCCAGGGCCGTTCTTGAAGGAGAGCCGGGCCCCCGCAGAGAGATTGTCCTGGCCAACGCCGGGGCAGCCGTATACTGCGCTGGCGGGGCGGAAACGCTGGCAGAAGGAGTAGAGCTTGCCGCCGAGGCCATTGACTCCGGAGAGGCAGCACGCGTTCTCGAGCGGCTCCTGGAGTTCTCTCTGGCTGCGGTGGCTGGGCAAGAGGAAAAGAGGTGAGCGCCATCTTAGAGGTCATCTTGGAAGAGACGGCCGCGGAGCTCGACCGGCGCATGAGGGAGATTCCGCTCAGCAGCCTTGAGGAGGCCCTCGCCTCGTCCGACCCCGTTCGTGACTTTCATGGGGCGCTTCAAGCCGAGGGGCCTGTGCCGAGCGTCATTGCTGAAGCGAAGCGGGCCTCCCCGTCTAAAGGTCTGCTCCGGGAAGAGTTTAATCCGGTGGAGATCGCCTCGGCCTTCGAGGCTGGGGGGGCGGCGGCCATTAGCGTCTTAACCAACGAGCGCCACTTCCAGGGGCGACTCGAATACGTCACCACTATCCGCCGCGCCGTCAAGCTGCCTATCTTGAGAAAGGAGTTTATCATCCACCCCTACCAGGTCACCGAGTCGAGGGTTGCGGGGGCCGACGCAGTGCTCCTGATCGCTGCCGCCCTCGACGATGCGGGCTTGGAAGAGTGCTTCAGCGCAGCCCAAGCCTTGGGGCTCCATGTTCTCATGGAGGTGCACACGGCCGAAGAGCTCGACCGCGCTATTTCCCTGGGGGCGTCTATAATAGGCATCAACAACAGAAATCTTAAATCGTTTGAAGTCGACCTGGGGGTGACTTTCGACCTTATAAACCGCGTTCCAGATGGGAAGGTCGTCGTCAGCGAAAGCGGCATCCAGTCGCGGGATGATCTTCTCAGGCTTCGGAAAGCCGGCGTGGATGCGGTCCTTATCGGTGAGAGCTTTATGCGGGCATTGGATATTCGGGCGAAGGTGGCCGAGCTGATAGGCGAGGGTTGATATAATGGCGCGAGAGCCCCTTCAATGGATACCCCATGGTTTGGGTTAAGATTTGCGGAATAACCGGCGGGGCCGATGCCGCCGTAGCCGTGGAGGCCGGGGCCGATGCCCTGGGGTTCAATTTTTACGCCCCGAGCCCTCGGGCGATTGAGCCCCAGCTGGCCAGAGACATCATCGCTGATTTGCCCGAATACGTTACGCCCGTCGGGCTTTTCGTCGATGCGCCGCTTGAGGAGGTCAAAAAGCTATCGGCCATGTGCGGCTTTCGGATGGTGCAGCTCCACGGCCAAGAGTCGCCGGAGTATTGCCGAAAGGCCGACCTCGATGTCATAAAGGCCGTCAGGGTAAAGGATTCGGGGAGCCTGGCGGACCTTCGGAGATATGAGGTCGCGGCGTTCCTGTTGGACGCTTTCGACCCCGATCTGGCCGGCGGCACGGGCAAGGGTTTCGATCATCATCTCGTGGAGGAGGCCAAGGAGAAGGCCGCCGGACGCCCCATCATCGTAGCGGGGGGCCTGACGGCTGAGAACGTGGGAGAGACGGTCCGGGCGACCCGCCCCTACGGGGTCGATGTGGCAAGTGGGGTTGAGACGGCGCCGGGCGTCAAAGACCAGGAGAAGGTGCGCGCCTTCATCGAGCGCGCCAAGGCGGCCGAGGCGGAGATGATTCATGAGACCTGACGAGAGAGGCCATTTCGGGCCCTTTGGGGGTAAGTATGTAATTGAGACCCTTATGCCGGCCCTCACGGGGCTGGAGCAGGCTTACGCAGAGGCCAAAGACGACCCCTCCTTCCACGAGGAGCTCCGCTACTACCTGACCGAGTACGCCGGACGCCCGAGTCCCCTCTATTTAGCCGAGAGGATGACCGAGCGGCTCGGCGGGGCCAAAATCTATCTCAAGCGAGAGGACCTCAACCACACCGGGGCGCACAAGATTAACAACACCCTGGGCCAGGTCTTGCTGGCCCGACGCATGGAGAAGCGGCGCATTATCGCCGAGACGGGAGCAGGGCAGCACGGAGTGGCCACGGCCACGGCGGCGGCCATGTTCGGCCTGGAGTGCGACGTCTTCATGGGCGAGGAGGATGTGGAGCGCCAGCACTTGAACGTCGTACGTATGAAACTGTTGGGAACCCGCGTCATCTCTGTCGTCTCAGGCACAAAGACCCTCAAGGACGCCACCAACGAGGCCTTGCGCGACTGGATAGCCTCTGTTGACTACACCCACTACATTATAGGCTCCGTCGTAGGGCCCCACCCATTTCCCTTGATAATCAGGGACTTCCAGGCTGTTATCGGTCAAGAGACCAGGGAGCAGATACTTAAGAAAGAGGACCGCCTGCCGGACACTATCGTCGCCTGCGTGGGAGGAGGCTCCAACGCCCTCGGCATATTCCATCCCTTTTACGAGGACAAAGAGGTAGCGCTCATTGGGGTCGAGGCGGCCGGCCACGGCATATCGAGCGGCGCCCACGGGGCGAGCCTCGTGGCTGGCTCCGTCGGCGTGCTCCACGGCTCCAAGAGCTATGTTCTCCACAACGAGGACGGCCAGATTCTGCCGGCCCATTCCATCTCCGCGGGGCTAGACTATCCGGGCGTAGGCCCCGAACACGCCTATTACAAGGAGACGGGAAGGGCCGAATACGTGGCTGTCACCGACGAGGAAGCGCTCGAGGCCTTTCGATTTTGTTCCGAGGAGGAGGGAATCATACCGGCCCTCGAGGCGGCTCACGCCATCGCCCACGTGCGGAAGCTGGCCCCGACCCTTCCTAAGGAGCATATCATCGTCATCTGCCTGTCAGGCCGTGGCGATAAGGACGTCGACCTGGTGGCTGAGGTTCTCGGAGAGCGCCTATGAGCCGCATAGATGAGCGATTCGCCGAGCTTCGTGCCCAGGGACGGAAAGCCCTCATTCCATTTATAGAGGCGGGCGACCCGGACCTGGCCGCCACCAAAGCCATCATACCGGCCCTCGAAGCCGCCGGTGCGGACCTGATTGAGCTTGGTGTGCCATTCAGCGACCCATTGGCCGATGGCCCCATCATCCAGAAAGCCGCTCTGAGGGCCCTGGAGAGCGGCACCTCGCTGAAAAAAATTCTTGCGATGGTGGAGGAGGTAAGGCCCCAGGTGAGCGTGCCCCTTATCCTTATGTCCAGCTACAACCCGATCTTCGTCTTCGGCGAGGAGGAGTTCGTCCGGAACGCCGCCAGGGTTGGAGTGGATGGGCTTATCGTGCCCGATCTGCCTCCAGAAGAGGCTGATAGCCTCCAGGAGCTGACCGAGCGAGAGGGGGTGGACCTCATTTTCCTCTTGGCCCCTTCATCCACGGAGGACCGGATCGCCATGGTGGCCAAGCGGGGCAGGGGGTTCATCTACTATGTCTCCCTCATGGGCATAACCGGAGTCCGGGAGGCGCTTGCCGACACAATTGCCGAGCATCTGAGCCACATCAAGAGTGTCACCGACCGACCCGTGGTCGTAGGGTTCGGCATTTCCACCCCCGACCAGGCCCGTGAGGTGGCATCTTGGTCGGACGGTGTGGTTGTGGGAAGCGCCCTGGTGAGGCTCATCGAGGAGGGCGGCTCGCCGGAGGAGCTCTCAGAATCCGTCGGGTCTTTGCTAAAAGAGCTGAAGGCTGGGGTGCTCAAGGCGACCGAGGGCTAAGCTTCCTCGGATATACCCCAATCTGGAAAACTTGGACTCACATCATCTGCGCTTAAAGTAATGAGGGGGAGAGTCCCCTTCCTGCGTGAGTATGATTTCTGGAGATATTATGATATGAATGGTTGAGGAAATGTCGCTAATTGTAGCCCCTCCTCCCGCCTCAGGCAGAGCTTTGACCGCTGTCCCTATAGGGACTTTTGAGTGTTTGAGTCGAGCAAAGGGTTAAAGAAGATGGTACGATATGACATTGGCAAGAGGATGAGGGAATTAAGATTAGAGCGGAAGCTCTCGCTCGATAAAGTATCAGCCAAGACGGGTGTTAACGCATCGTACTTGGGCCAGCTGGAAAAAAACAATCGTCGGGCGAACGTAGAGGTGTTAGAGAAACTAGCTGAGTGCTACAATATTGAGCTCCACCAATTCTTCCATCGCCCCAGTCCGCGTCCTCCCAAATCTCTGGAAACTCATTTAAAAGGCCTATCAAAAGCCAAAAGACGATCGGTAATTCGAACACTGCAAAGGCTTTTCGATGACAACGCCGGGGCCCTGGCCATTCTCAAAAAGCTGGATCGAAAGTGATAATCTTTTGAAATTCTAAGTTGCTTCCTCTCATGCTTATGTGAGTTGCCATTCATCGGGAGGGTAAATTTCGCGATGAAGGGCTGAAAGCGGCATCGGTAAGCTGAGCATAATGTTTCGCTAAAACATTCTCCACTCTCTCAGTCTTTATCGCCCAGGATGGAATAAAACATGGCTGCGGCGGTGACAATGCCCGCCAAGATGAGGAGCGCTTTGATTTCAAGCCCTCCGGTGGAGCGATAGCTGGCTCCTACAACCAGGCTTGTCACAATAACTGCAGATCCGCACACGACCATCTGGTACGTGTTCACTCTCAAACCTCCCGCCCGATAGCCCTATATCCTAACTGAGCCTGGTCCCCCACGCAACGGTTTCTCTTGAAGGGATGCCGAGGTGGGTAGCGGATGGGGGGTTGTAGAAAACAGCGAAATGTTAGGATTTTATGCTAAAATTTTAAGAAGTAGGCTTTTTGGCCACCTTAGAGGAATGGCGTTAGAGGTTTGACTTGATTTTTCGCCGCAAAAATTGTATATTGGATATCTACACAATCAGCATTAGAGCCCATGTGCAGGGGGCACTGGGCCACCGAACCTAGGGGTTATTTTATTCCCCACCTCCCTAGGCAGTTACTTAACCGATCATCGAAAAAGTTTAGGTACAATAGGTACAAAGGGTTACTCTTGTCTCCATTAGAAGCCCATTTAGGTTGGAGGATCATCTCCCAATGAAGCCTATCTCTTCGGTTTCTTCGTGTTTTTTTAGTCATATTCTCCGCTTGGAGAGCCACCTCTCCTTCTCTGTAGTGTCTTATCGTTAGTTATGGATTTTTGTTTAGCGCTAATGAGGAAAAAATTTCAGAAAACTGGTTGGGTCTAAAAACAGCCTTCGAGTAAATATGGGGGTATCTACTTTGAAGAGCGATAAAAAAGGTCCAGACAAGAGTCATCTTTTCAGGATAAGCCACACAAACAGCCAGCCAAAATCAGGTTTCATGAGTAAAGGGATTTGGCTTCTCGCACTCGCTTTACTGCTATTAAGCGGCTGCGCGGGCGCTAATCAGCTAAATTCTTCTAATCATTCCCGGCCGATCGTCAACTCTAGAAGTGTAGCTACCTGCGGGAACGCTCTTTCATGGCTCCAGCAGGCCAAGCAGAGCCACGTGAAGTACCGGCTTAGCGATGGTTGGGACGGTATGTGGGCGGATAGATATTCAGGGATGATTGAACTTGTCCGCCAGCAGTGTGCATCTAATACTTTTAGTTCAAGATAGGTAGATAGCGCGCACGCGTTTTCGCCCATACAAGCTAACCCATATCCCTGCTCACCTTCCCAGCCAGCAGGTGCATGTATTACGTTAAAAGCAGTTGCCAGTTGCATACGCTATTGATTTAGCAGTAAATAGATTGACGCTGTATAAGGCATTCGTATGATTGGTGACTCACGGCTCACCAGATGGGTGCTGCCCATTCTTCTGATTGCCGCTCTCGGTTGGGGTTGCGCCAGCGAAGGGAAGAGCAACGTTTGGGGAAGCGGCCAGGAGGCTGTATAAGGAGCAAAGATGAAAATAGGAATGATGTGTCTTTGGAATGCCGCTAACGGGCCTTCCATCCACGCGGAATTGGTAGGGAGGGCTTGGGTAAAATTGGGTCACCAGCTCAGGATATTTTCCGCCCAAAAGCACCCTGATGCCAGACCGACTTTTCAAAAAGACGAGGATTTTGTCATCAGACACTTTCGCGTTGATGAAGTCATACCAGTCACCCGGGCTACCCTCTTTGATCCTTCTCCCCTTTTGAATGAAGAATACGATGTCTTTATTGCTCAAAATGTAGAAAGATTACCAGCAGAAAGATTACTTGAGGTCTTTCCAAAAATTAGGGAAAAAGCTGTTACCGTTCAGGTTGTCCACGAGGGCAAAGCCCCGGAAGATCCTCTTTACTATAAGTTTGACTGGGATACTATTGTCTGTTTTGATCAGAGATACAAAGACAACTTGGTCAAATATTTCCCTGCTGAAAAGATTCACATGATCCCCTATCCCTACCATCCACTCGAGCTTGGTGATAAAGGGGAAGCGAGAAAAAAGCTGGGCCTCCCGCTGGACGAAAAGATTGTATTCTCCTTTGGTTTTAGACCAGAAGATCTTGTCTCTGTTTTACCCGCTCTAAAAGACGTCGTTAAGGAATATCCTCTCAGATATGTGATCATCGCCAATCCCGGAAGCAATGTTGATGAATTGCGCGAAGCGAAAAAGAAATACGACTTTGTAGACCTTCAGGTAAAGCCACTTCCCTTAGACGAGCTGTATAACTTCTTGCATGCTTCGGATGCATTGCTCATTCATAGGGAATCCTCAAAGAAGTACAAAGCAGTCCTGTCAAGTTCCGTGTGCCAAGTTCTAGGTTCCGGTTGCCCTATCCTATTTCACGAGTCAAACTACGTTGAACTATATGGAGACGAAATCATGAAGTATCTGGATTTTGAGGATATGAAAGTCAAGCTCATTGATCTATTCCAAAACAAGTTCGACCTCAAAAGAATAGAGGATTTTCTGGAAGACAATAAAGCTGAAAGAATTGCCCAGAAATTTATACGATTATTTGAAAAATTAATCGGAGACCAAAGGAGTGAATTACCCCCCAGCAAGCTGAGGGGTATCCTGCGTTGATTTTATGAACCAAACTAAAGTTGCGATTTTTTCAAAATGGAATGCGGCTGATGGAACTTCTATTCTTGCTGAACTAATCGGTAGGGAATTGACCCAAAAATATGACCTGACCGTCTTTGCGCCTATTAATGATGTCAAACCAGTGAAAGGAATAACAGATGAAGATTTTGTTATTAGATGTTGCAATGTTCAGGGCACATCATCAGGTCAGTGGACTTTTGATCCAAAGCCTTTTTTAGAAAAAGACTACGATATTTTTATCACCCAGAGAATAGAATGGATACCTATCGAAGAACTTATAAAAATATATCCGAAGATAAAAGAAAAAGCAAAAGTCATTTATGTCATCCATGAAACTAAATTACCAGAAAATCCTATTTTTTGGAAATTCAAATGGGATGCAGTTGTCTGTTTTCATAAAATGTATAAGCGGATGTGGAAAGAGGTATATCCCGAGGAAAGGATACACATAATTCCCTATCCCTGTAACCCGGTGAGAAGAGGTGATAAGAATAAATGCAGACTGGAGCTAAATTTACCATTGGACACGAAAATCGTGTTTATGTACGGCTGGTATCCAAAAACCCACATCTTTGCCCTCCTACCGTATCTGGTTGAGTTGAGAAAGCAATACGACTTTGTTCTCTTATTAGTGATCGCACGCGAGTACCTTGATGAAGAACTCCTAAAAGAGATAGAAAGACATGATTTTATAGAATGGCGGGATGAATTGCCTCCGACTCCAAAGACCGATAGATATTTTCACGCTTCAGATGCCTATATTTTTTATAAACCTAAATCTGAATTTAAACCGGGTGAGATTATGGTTTCGAGTTCCATCCTTTCCTACCTTGGAACGCTGACCCCAATATTGGCGATAGAATCGCCCCATATCCAACCTCTCGGCCGAGCGGTCATGAAATTCTCGGACATGGAAGAACTTAAAGATAGACTGATTAGCGTAATTGAAGAAAAGCCTATCGTCAATGAAACGTTAAAACTGGCGGAAGAGTATGTCTCGCGGAACTCTAAAGAAAAAATCGCCCAGGAATACATGAAATTGATCAAAAGACTGACAGCAACTTCGGGTGGTTAAAAGAGATAAATGATGACTCTTGACAATTTCATCACAAAATTAGGTGAGGGAACGGTTGTCTCGCTGGACTCTGGCGAAGTGGCCTTTAAACTGGCTCCCTTTGAAAATAATCCGATCGTGAAGCCTCAAGACCTCGGGCTCACCTTGTACGAGAACGGCGAACTGAAGGTCGGAGCCGTTTTCAACGGTGGGGCTGAAGTATTCCAGGACAAGGTCATCCTGACGCCGAGATGCCACCAGGGGTATAAGAAGGGTACGTTCTTCGATGAAAAGCTTGGCATTGAGCGCACCTGTCTGGAAAACTATATCTCTGAGGTTTGGCCTCTGGTGAGCGAGGACGGCGTCCATTTCACCAGATTCCAGAACGTGGTCATCCGGGGCGATGGCACTGACCATCAGGACTTTACCTATGGAATAGAAGACATTCGGATCGTCAAGTGCGACAAGACATACCTGCTGATTGGGTGTGGTAAGATCAACCCCCCGTTCAAAGGCACGAACGCAGATCGGATAGCCATCTACTCGACTGAAGATTTCGTGAACATAACCTATCACGGCATGGTCGAATCCTTCGATTCACGCAACGCAGTTCCATTCCCCGAGTCAGTGAATGGCCAGTACTACATGCTGTTGCGTTTCCATCCTAACATTCACCTTGGTTTTCTCGAAGCTGGCATGGATCAATTACTAAATCCTTCCAAGCACATAGCACAGTGGGAGAAAATCTATGAGCGTCGGAGCCAGAATCTGCTTTTAGAAGCCGGGCGCTACCCGCACGAAAGGGATAAAATCGGCCCAGGCACCCAGGTGATCAAAACCGATAGAGGTTGGTTGCTCATCTATCATGCTGTTGGTGAGATAGGGGATACCATTTGTAAAGCCTACGGGTTGGCGGAGAAAATTGAAAGAGGATATTCCGTATGTGCTGCCCTTTTGGATCTGGACGATCCAAGAAAGGTGCTTTGTCGAGCCACAAATCCAATCTACATCCCTTCAGCACCTTACGAATTACATGGTAATGATCAGTATTCAGTGGACGTGCCTGCAGTCGTTTTTCCCATAGGTGTTTTGGTTCGAAAAGACAAGCTGATTCTCTATGCCGGAGCTGGCGACAAATACATAATCCTTTTGAGCTGCAATCTCGATAACCTAGTTAATTATTTATGCGAGTATTGCAAGACATTGCATGGGAACCGTTACTGATTGGGCACATCTGGAGCAGGGGGAGCACATCGAACTCGCCCGGCCTCACCAGATGGGTGCTGCCCATTCTTCTGATTGCCGCTCTCGGTTGGGGTTGCGCCAGCGAAGGGAAGAGCAACGTTTGGGGGCAGCGGTGGGACATTCCTCACGATCACAACACGGTCGGGGCGAAGCTTGGGGTTTGGCCGCGAGAATGGCTCGACATTTACGTGCAGTGGATTACGCCTCAATTGCTAGCCGATGGCCTCGTGCCTTTTGCCAACGATTCTCACCGCCGACAGGTTGCCTCCCTCGTCGAAGACTACATAGTATTTCGCGTGGTGGCGGTCAACCACAGAGCAAACCTTTCTCACCCTTTCGATTACGGCGCCTGGAGGCTCTTTCTGGAGGGGAAGGAGCATCGGGCTATCGTCCCGACAGGGGGGATGCCGACCGCGGCCGATGGCTACTTCGTTGGGAGCATTCCGTCACACTCCATCCTCTCCGGCTGGCTTTTATTCTCCCGCGAGAAGCCGGGCGCGCAGAGCGCAGACATCATCTACGATTTCGGCTACCAGCGTGTCTCGTTCAGCTTTCCGCCGGTCAATAGGCGATGAGTTTCTTCAGGCCTCGCATCCCCGCCCCATCCGACTTCCCCAATCAAAACAATAGAGTTAATAAGCATCCCATATTTCTTTATTTTCTCCTTGACCGATTTATTATGGATATCTATACTCATCTATAATATACTTTTAGCTTCTACAGGACACTTTAGAGAGTACTCTTGCAGTCCACGGGTATCGCCTGCTCATGCTATAGCACTGATGGAGGGAGATATGATGCACGCCTCTCGGACCTTGAAGCGCCTTCTATTTTTTGCGGTGGTCTCGGCATTTATGGCGACCGGCTGTGCGACCCTCTATATGGATCGCGACGCTGCTCGGTCTGCTATAGACCAAACTCGCAGGGCCATCTCAAAGGCTAAAGCTTCTGGGGTCGGGGACGCTCAGGTTGAGAGCGCATGGTCTTACCTCGATGTGGCAGTCAAGGAGCTCAACTTCTGCCGGCCCATTCCCGCCCGAGCCGCCGCCGACCGGGCCCTCGCCGCTTTGGGTCAGGCCCCCTCTGCGCCCCCACCCGCTGAGCTGGTGGAGAAGCTGGTCTTCGAAAACGACGTCTTTTTCGATTTCGATAAAGACATCCTCAAGCCCAGGTCCGTGTCCGTCCTGGAACAAATTCTCGATCGGCTCCAAGGAAACTCAGAGCTTGTAGTCCGGCTGACCGGCCACACCGATTCGAAGGGGTCTGACATCTACAACGTTGACCTCAGCCGCCGCCGAACCTTGGCGGTTTCCCGTTGGCTTCGAGACAGGGGCGTCGCCGGCAGTCGCATCACCACTAAGTGGCTTGGCGAGTCGAGTCCCCGGGCCACCAATCAGACTAGAGAAGGGCGAGCCGAAAACCGACGGACGGAGATTGATCTGGTCTTGCTGCCCTAGCTTCAGAACGTTTTAAGAATTGAATCCGCCGTCCCTGCCCGGGGCGGCGGATCTCTTTGGGCAGGGCATCAATATAGTGGAGGTGGTTTGGTAAACTCGGGCCTCCTGGGTCGCCTCGGGACGGCTTCTCCCCGCAAGAGGCGAGCCACTGAGTCTTCAATCTTGTCCACGGGGCCGTCGTAGTGGATGGTTCCGGTCCCATCAAGCAGCAGGATGCGCGGTATTTCCCTAATCCCGTACGGCTCGATGAGGCTTCCGTTGGAGTCGACCAGGAGCAATACCCCGCTGCGGGTCAGGCCGTATCGGTTGACGAAGAGCCGCACGCTCTTGGGCTTGTCCTTGAGGAAGACAGCGGCCACGGCGACACTCCCGTCGGAGTAGCGGTCGGCCAGCCGCCGGAGCTCCTCCATCCACTGAGGAAATTGGTAGCTCCAAGCTGTCCCAAGGGCGAGGACTACGGCCTGGCGGCCTCGGAGGAGGTCGGAAAGGGCGGTAGGCCTGCCGGAGATGTCGGGGAGAGTGAAGGATGGAGCCCGCCCGCCCCTGGAAACCGCCTTGGCAGGGGCAGCTATCATCACGAGGCAAAGCAGGCAGACCACGAACAAATGAACCCTTTCATCCCGTAGAAAAGCCATAACCCGCTACCCTATAAGCGGCCAGAGAAAACAAGGTGAAATGCTTGGGAGATTGTAGATGCGCCGAACTATGCTGTCAAGGAGCCTATGGTTTCTTGAGACTTATCCTTATAGCCCTCTGCGGCCCGAAGATGGTCTAGACTAATCGGTCCGGTGCATTTTTTTAGGCTGGAAACCCTAAGACCCATTCTAACTCCAACGCGCCTCATCGGGCTTCTGTCCGGACGCCGTATAGGGGATTGCCGCGCAGGTCGAGGGCGTTGGCCTCTGGCGTAATTTCGAGGCGTCCGTCGGGGCCGATGTCGTAGAGGTGGGCGATGAGGCCGCCGAAGCGTCGAACCTCGCTGAGGGTCGGGGGGTCTTTCGCAGCGAGGACGCGCGCCCGGGAGACGACCAAGGCCTGGGCGCTTATATAATGGACGAATTCTCTCCACCCCTCTTGATGGGCGGGCCATGTCTCAGCAAGGGCTTGCCTCCCAAGGGCAAGCAAGAGGGGACGATCGGCCTGAAAGGCCGGCAGTCGAAGGGCCAGCGCCCCTTCGTAGTCGCCCGCCGTCCTCTCGAGAGCCTCGATCCGCTGGGCGACCTTCGTGGGATAGGTGTAGCGAACGGCGAGAGCGAAGATGGTCGAGCGTCTCTCTACCCGGGTGGTCAGCAAGAGGGAGTGGATGGCCTGCGGCAGTCGCGGCGGCCGGCTGTACGTGCGGTGGCGCACCCCGACGATGTAGCGGCTCGGGCGGTCCCCCGTAAGGTGGAACCCATGCTCTGTAAGGAAGGCCTCCCAGGGAGCGAGCTCCCCCATCGGCTCCCAGCTCTTCGCCGCGACGCTTCGGCGGACGGCATCGTCAATGGCCCCGATCAGTGACGAGATGGCCTTCCGCTCGCCTGAGGCGCCCAATGGCGAAGCGGCGGGGTGGCGGCGCTGGGAGCGCAGCGTCGGGGGCAGAGCCGCGTGGTAGCGCTTAGCCCATGGGGCGAGGAGGCGAAGGAGCTCCCCTGGCGCCAAATCGTCTCTCCCGGCGGCTTCCCTTACGGCCAGCCACTCTCGGCCGACCGGGTCGCCAGCCACCAGAGCCGCCGCGCGGTCTGTTGGTTTATCGGAGCCCGACGACTGTGAGGGAGCGGCGCCAAGCAATAGCGAGGCCGCGAGGATTGTTGTTATGAGCGGGGCTGCCTTGAGCCGGAGAGCGCGCACCGTCCTGGGCGCGCCTCCTATGCGTATCTGGAAATTGACTCGCGGCATATTATCTTTTGAAGTTGTCTGGCGGCAAAAACGAAAACCCCAGATGCCTCTTATTCGGAAAATCGCGGAAATTCGCGGAAATCGTAGAGTCCCACGGGGAGTAGAGGCCCCCAAGAAACAAAGACGCGCCCAGGGGCGGCCCGCTGCCGAGGCGGGGCATCTTATAGGGTAGTTCCGCATGAGTCCTCCTAAGGGGGACCCCCAAGCCTATTTTGGTCCGCCTCAGGCGGATAACGACTCCATCTCCTTACATCCGGCGATGCGACTTTCACCTTCTAAGAGAGGAGTATCACAAAACAGGCGGGCCTGTCGTCACGCACTTCCCGTACTTCCCGCACTTCCCGAATGGAGAGCGATTTTTTCGGTTTTTGTAGGGACAGGGTCGACCAAAGGTCGCCTGCGACTCCCTGTCCGCCCCTCCGGGTATTCGGGCCGACTCCGCCTTAGGCGGACCTCAGGCGGGTCCCTACATGGTGTGCTTTCTGATATCCAACTCAGCCTTCCTTAAACGGTCTAATCCTGATATTGTTAAAATTGTCCGTGCCGAACTTTGAGATACGCCAAACCTCAAAAGGAGATTAAAGGGTAGTCAGGGTCGGGGGTCTCCGCCTTAGGCGGAAGGCCAAACTACCCGGATACAACATAACATAATCTGCGGGGCAGGTATCATGACCAAACAGGCTTGGGCCGAGCGCGAGGCGGCCTGGCGCCGTTTCCACGATTGGGAGCGAAGCCAGACGGATCGCTCCACCCCCCAAGAGCGCTTGGCGCGGGCCGGTGAGCTTGCGGACCTCTACCTCCGGCTTCACGGAAAAGAGGCTACCGAGGAGTCGCTGGAAAAATCAGTTGAGGCCATCCGGGCTGTGCGGAAAGTGCTTCGCTTCGTACGGGTCTCCCCATGAGCGCCCTAGAGCAGGCGCTTATATCGCTGTCCCGGTTGCTCAACGCCGAAGAGGTCCCCTATATGGTCATCGGGGGGATTGCGAACCTGGTGTGGGGCGTCCCGCGTGCAACCATGGATGTAGACGTAACGGTTTGGGTCGAGGAGGAACGGATTCCTACTTTGATCGATCGCCTGGGAGAACACTTGCGCCTTCTGCCTGAAGAACCGGTAGCCTTCGTAGAACGGACCCGCGTCTTAGCGGCCGAGACCACAGAGGGTATCCGCATAGACATCATCTTTGGGCAACTGCCGTATGAGGAGCAGGCCATCCAACGCGCGCGCGCCATCGATTTTGGGGGAGTGCCCGTTCTCATCTGCTCACCTGAGGACCTCATCATCCACAAAATAATTTCTGAGCGTCCCCAGGACCGCGAAGACGTGCGGGGGATAATCCACCGCCTCGGACCCCAGTTGGACCGTGAATACATCGAACCAATCCTTCGAGGGCTGGAAGAGGATTTAGGGCGCGCCGACCTTATTACTTTTTTCGAGGGTTGCCTTGAGAGGTAGGGACCCGCCTCAGGCCCGCCTGAGGCGGGTCCCTACATGTGATCAGGTGAGTTGCGAATCTGGGTGTGTGATGCGCCCCGACGCGAAGGCCGGCGGCCTCCCCGACCTACTCCAAGAGACCTTCGGCCGCCCCGGGGTCGAGCCGCTTTATCGCTTCGTAAGCCCGCTCCCGCTCCTCGTCCGTCTTCGCGGCGAGGAACTGCAAACGGGCCTCCTCCATCGCGACTTCCTTCCGCCAGTCGGCCACCTCCCCGGGGCCCAACTCT
>JADFOP010000034.1 GCA_022562795.1 Nitrospinota bacterium | reverse complement strand
GGAGCGCGGTTCGTGGCGGTCGCCTCGACGGATGAGAAGCTCGCCAGGGCCCGCGAGCTCGGGGCGGATGTCGTAATCAACCATACGAGGGAAAACATCGCCGAGGCCGTCCGCGAGGCCACCGACGGGAAGGGGGCCGATGTCGTCTGCGAGATGGTGGGCCAGGCGGTATGGGATGACGCTGTGGCCAGCTTGAGCCGGGGCGGGCGGATCGTTACCTGCGGGGCGCATACGGGGGGCGAGGCGACCCTCAACATCTGGAACCTCTTCCTCCAGCAGCACCACCTCATCGGCTCGACCGGCGGGACGCGCTCGGAGCTGGCCACCATCCTTAAGCTCGTTGACGAAGGCCGCCTTGAGCCCGTCATCCACGCCACATACCCCCTCGAGGAGGCCCGGGCGGCCCAGGAGGCGTTGAGCGCCAGGGCCGTCATCGGCAAGGCCGTTCTGGTGACGTAGACGATGGAGGTCACCTTTCTCGGGACGGGAACCGCCATCCCTTCGGTGATAAGGGCGCCGACGAGCCTGCTCGTTCGGGCCGCGGGCGAGCCACTGGTCTTCGACACCGGGCCAGGGGTGCTCCGCCAGCTAGTCTCGACGGGCCTCTACATCAACGACGTCGAACACTTCTTCTACACCCACATCCACCCGGACCACGTGGCCGACCTGGTCCCGCTGGTATTCGCCTCGAAAAACCCAGAGGCTCTGAGAACCGGCCCCTTGAGGCTCTACGGCGGGCCGGGTTTTGAGGCCTTCTTCCGGGGCCTCCAGGCCGCCTACCACCCGTGGGTCGAGGCCACCGATTTCGATATCGACGTAGAGGAGATCGGCGGCGAGCCGGTGGAAGGGGATGGCTGGTCCGTACAGGCTGCCCCCGTCGTCCACCACCCCTCGAGCCTCGCCTACCGTATCGAGGCCGACGGCGTGAGCCTCACCTACTCGGGCGATACCGACTACTGCGAGGCGATTGTTCGGCTCGCGCGCGGCAGCGATCTGCTGATCCTGGAATGCGCCACCCCCGATGAGCTGAAGGTAGAGGTCCACCTCTCGCCCACCCTCTGCGGGCGTATCGCCGCGGAGTCCGAGGCGAAGGCCCTGGCGCTGGTCCACTTCTACCCCGTATGCGAGGGCGCGGACCTCGTCGGGCCTTGTAAGAAGGAGTACGGCGGCCCCGTCACCATCGCCGAGGACCTGATGACCCTGACGGTGTAAGGGGTATGGGAAAGGCGGGCGTTGGCACGACGGCGCGGTTGCCGCAGCCCTTGACTTCCCATGAAGAAGGCCAATATTAGAACGAGAAATTCCTGCGGTATTCTTTTGAAAGGAGATGCAGGATGGGCGATGTCATTATCTACGGGAAACCCGGCTGACCCTATACAGACGATGCGCTGGATGCGTACAAGCAGAAGGGGCCGGTAACCTACTACAACGTGAGGGCCGAGCCTGCCAAGCTACAGGAGATGCTTCAGGCCAACGGCGGGGTTAGGGAGGTCCCAACCATCGTCGAAGATGGCCGGGCCATCGTAGGATACGGCGGCACCTGAGGGGTGTAAGCAGAGCCCCGCGGCGCGGGGCGTAGAAACTGTTGAGCCGGTGGGATGTCCTGGCCCCGCTACGCCGGCAGACACCCGGAGTAACCCCCCCGACTTCCCCGATGAGGAGGTCGGGGGCTTTTTTACGTTCCCAGGCCGAAGCTCGTCACGGTGGAGGCGACCTCGGCCGGGTCGCTCGTTGGCTGGGCGCAGGCGAGCCCCGCGCAGATGTACGCCGTGGGCTCTCCGGCGTAAGCCGCCACCATGGCCCGGGCCGGCTCGGGAAGCGCCGGGTGGTCGGAGGCTTCGGAGGGCTCGAGAAGCGTGAGCAGCTTGCCGGGCCGGAATGCGCCCAAAGCCGCATTGTAGAGCTCCCGGGTCCGTTCGTCGTCACGGGGCCCTAAAATGACGGCGTGGGCGGAGGGGTGCAAAAATTCATCCAGGGCGAGGAAGTAGCTAGCCGCGTAGAGGCCGGAGCTCTTCGTGACTTCGGCGAAGGTTTTAAGAATTTCCTCCGACTTGTGTTTATAGAGGAGCTTGCCGGTGATCGCGTGGAGCCGGCCTAAGGCCTGGGCGGCCAGGGCGTTCGCCGCCGGGGTAGGGGAGTCCTGGATGGGTTTGTGGCGGTAGCGGAGCCCCCCCTCTGCTCGGCGGCCGATGGCCGTATCAAAAAGACCGCCCCCGGCATCGTCCCAGTAATTATCGAGGATGATCTTCATCACGGTCTCGGCCCGCTCGAGCCAGACCGGCTCGGCCTCGACCTGGTGGGCCGCGAGGAACGCCCGGGTCATCTGGACCTGGTCGTCGAGCATCCCACCCGGCGCCTCCCCGTCGCCGCCGCCGCGGTGGCGGAAGCCCTCGCCGTCGGTGAGATCCTCGCTCCAGAGCCGCTCCAGGGTCTTGACGGCCATCGCCCGGCAATCGTCCCTTCCCAGGCCCGCGGCGGCCTCAAGGTAGGCGGTGGCCATCATCCCGTTCCAGTTGACGTAGAGGGTGGGGTCGACGAAAGGGGTGGGCCTCTTGTCGCGTGCTTGTACAAGGGCCTTTTTCCCGGAGGCGATTCTGGCCCGCACATCGTCGGGCTCTAGCGAGAGCCGCTCGGCTATCTCCTCGGCCGAGAAGTCGCGGAAGAGGACGTTCTTGGCGGTGTTGTGGTGCATCTCGCCCCGCTCGTAGATGTTGTAGTGGAGCGCCAAGATGCGCTCGTCGGCCCCGTCGAGGACCTCTTGGAGCTCTTCCACCGTCCAGGTGAAGTAGTCCCCGTCGTCGTGGAGGCCCACATCGGCGTCCTGGCTCGCGTAGAAGCCGCCCGCCGCCGGGTCGCTCGCCACCTCGTCGACCCAATGGATGATGCCGGTGGCCACCTCCTCGAGAAGTGGCTCGCGGGTCGCCTGCCAGGCCTGCACGTATACTCGCAACAGCTCGGCGTTGTCGTAGGCCATCTTCTCGAAGTGGGGCACGCACCATCGCTCGTCGGTCGAGTAGCGGTGGAAGCCGCCGGCCAAATGGTCGTAGATGCCACCGGCGCCCATGCCTGTGAGGGTCTTTACTACCACCGCCATTGCGTTTCCGTCGCGGGCGAGGTGGGCCCTGCGAAGCAGCAGCTCCAGGGCCCCGGGGTGCGGAAACTTGGGCGCGCGGCCGAAGCCGCCGTGGGTCGGGTCGAACTCGCTCATCATTTGAGTGACGGCGCCTGCGAGGAGCTCGTCGGTGATGGCGCCGGGGGTAGCCTGGGCGAAGGTCTTCTCTTCCATGACCTGGGCGATGCGCTGGGCGTTCTGCAGGACCGACGCCTGCTGGTTATTGTAGTGGTCGCTAACCTGCCTGAGGACGCTTTTGAAGCTGGGACGCCCGTGGCGGTCCTCGGGGGGAAAGTAGGTCCCGCCGTAAAAAACATCACCCTCAGGGGTGAGAAAGGCCGTCAGCGGCCAGCCGCCCTGGCCCGTAAGGGCGCTTACCGCCTTCTGGTAGCGCACGTCCACATCGGGCCGCTCGTCCCGGTCGACCTTGACGGCGATAAAGCGGTCGTTGATGAGGGCGGCCGTCTCTTCGTCCTCGTAGCTCTCGCCGTCCATGACGTGGCACCAGTGGCACCAGACGGCGCCGATATCCAGGAGAATGGGCTTGCCCTGCGAGGCCGCCTCGGCGAAGGCTTCCTCCCCCCACGGGCGCCATTCCACAGGCTGGTGGGTGGCGCTTCGCAAGTAGGCGCTGGCCTCATTCGCCAACCGGCTCTCCCGGCTCATCATCTCCTCCCGATACTGATATGGACGGTACGGTTAGGGGTTATGATAAACAGTATGGGGGGGCTTATTGGAGTCGTCAACAGAGGAGGGGCCGTCGCAGCGGCGCGCCGGATTGATGTTGGCGTGTCAGTATGGGGAGCTTCGGTCCCTTGAAATAAGGGTCGTCTTTGCCTTGCCGCCCCCCTTTGTCGCCGATTTCCTGGTTGCAAGTAGCTCTCCTCACCCCTATTATCTTTTCCAAAGATATTTCTTTCTTCCCTAGACGAAATCCGATACCTAGATAAAGGCCATGATTGACCCAGACCACATCGAGATGGAAGAAGAGTTTCGGCAATACAGGGAGGTCCCAAAAGGACATAAGCCCTTAGGGTCTGATACTCTGCTCGAGCCCCTCAGGAACCTCAAGCTCCGCACTCCAGAGCCCCTAGCCGCTGAGCCGACGGAGCTTGTCGCTGATGCGGCCGCCCGCATGGGCCAACACCATGTAGGGTGCATTCTGGTGGTCCGAGACGGGAAGGTCGCCGGAATTTGTTCGGAGCGGGACATCATCCAGAAGGTGCTGGTCATCGGGCTAGACCCGACGGCCGTCCACCTCGAGGATATTATGACCTCCGATCCCGAGTGCCTCCGGCCCGACGATACTGTGGCTTTCGCCCTCCACTTCATGCATATTGGTGGCTATCGGCACATTCCTCTGGTCAACGATGAGCACGAACCGGTGGGCATCGTTTCGGTTAAGGACATCGTAGACCACATCGTCGACCATTTTCCTGAAGAGGTTTACAATCTTCCCCCCCGGCCATTACATAGAGGTCCTGGCTCCAGAGAGGGGGCGTAGGGGAGGCTCCACAAACGGGATTTGAAATTTGTATCCATGCAGCCCCCTTCTGTAAAGAGCCGTAAGATAAACTCTCTTTGGGATGTAGGGCCGGGCTGGGAGGTTACGTCAGGGGGAGGAATTGTTTCAAGTTCAATCGAAAATAAAACACCGTGGGGTCGTCTCAAGGTCCTCCCAAGCCCTTTCAACTCAAGGGAAAAGGCGGGGAATTTCTAGAAAACCTCTTGACATTTACTTTAGGAAATGCCAATTTTAAAATAGAATAGGACGGATTAAGAAAGGACATTCCCCCCGAAAGGGCACCGATCGAAGAAAAAATGTGATTTAAGAAAATCGCCCCATTTGCTGTGGGGCCTGGGAGCCGGGGATTAGTGTCTTAAATCACTGGTTTTACTTCGAGGGTTCGGCCCGCTGTAGGTTGCGTCCGAAGGAGGCGGTAGGCAAAAGATGGCAGAGTCGGCTCAAGACAAAGAGAAAACTGATCCACCGAAGAAAGACGTCCAGGAGTTGGAAAGCGCCATAGTGCGCTTCGCTGGCGATTCGGGCGACGGGATTCAGCTAACCGGCAGTCGGTTCACCATCACCACGGCACTTCAAGGCAACGACCTAGCTACCCTGCCCGATTTCCCAGCAGAGATTCGAGCCCCAGTCGGCACCTTGGCGGGGGTAAGCGCTTTTCAGATCAATTTCAGCCATCACAAGATTCTGACCCCAGGCGACAGGCCCGACGTGCTGGTGGCGTTTAATCCCGCGGCATTGAAGGCCAACATTCAAGACCTCAAGCCCGGCGGGACTGTTATCGTCAACAGCGCGACCTTTGAAAAACGAAACCTTCAGAAGGCCGACTACGATTCCAATCCTTTGGAGGACGGCTCCTTAAAAGGCTTCCAGGTCATCCCTGTCGATATTTCCCGGATGGTGAAAGTCGCGCTGGCCGACATGGGGCTGTCTGTAACCGCGGTGGATCGGTCCAAGAACTTCTTCGCGTTGGGCCTCATGTACTGGATGTATAATCGTCCCATTGAGCTTACCCTCAAGTGGCTCGAGGAGAAGTTCGCCGGCAAGAGCGACCTCATAGAGGCCAACAGCCGGACTCTTAGGGCCGGCTACCACTTCGGTGAGACGGCAGAGGTCTTCCCCACCTCGTACCAGATCCGTGAGGCCGTCTACGAGCCTGGCACCTACCGAAACATCACGGGCAACCAGGCCCTTGCTATCGGGCTCATTGCGGCAAGCCGGCTCAGTGGCCTCCAGCTCTTTTACGGCTCCTACCCCATCACCCCGGCCAGCGACATCCTGCATGAGCTATCGCGCCACAAGAACTTCGACGTCCTTACCTTCCAGGCGGAGGACGAGATCGCCGCTGTGGGGTCGGCCGTCGGCGCCTCCTTCTCCGGGGCACTCGGGGTTACGGGCACCAGCGGGCCGGGCTTTACTCTGAAGGCCGAGACCATCGGACTGGCTGTTATGGTGGAATTGCCGCTTGTCATCATCAACGTCCAGCGGGGTGGCCCCTCGACGGGACTGCCCACCAAGACCGAGCAGGCCGACCTCTTTCAGGTTCTTTACGGGCGCAACAGCGAGTCCCCTGTCGCGGTTATTGCCCCAATCTCCCCCTCGGATTGTTTTGATATGGCCATCGAGGCCGTTCGGTTGGCGACCACTTACATGACGCCCGTCGTCTTGCTCACCGACGGCTACCTCGGCAACGGGTCCGAGCCGTGGCGCATCCCGGCGATCGAGGATTTGCCAAAATTTCCCGTCACCTTCCGGACCGACCCCGAAGGCTTTCAACCCTATATCCGAAACCCAGAGACACTTGCCCGGCCCTGGGTGCGCCCAGGCACCCCCGGCCTCGAGCATCGGATCGGTGGTATCGAGAAGGAAGACGTAACGGGCAACGTGAACTACGACCCGATCAACCACGAAAAGATGGTGCGCCTGCGGGCGGAGAAGATCGCAGGCATCGCCAAGAGCATACCGCCTTTGGAGGTGACAGGGCCGGAGGAAGGCAAGCTCTTGGTGGTAGGGTGGGGCTCCACTTACGGGGCTATCGCCACAGCCGTCGAAGCCTTACTGGCTCGTGGCGCATCGGTGGCCCGGGTCCATCTTCGCCACCTCAACCCATTTCCACCAAATCTGGGCGATATCCTGAGTCGCTATGAGAAAGTCCTCGTCCCGGAGCTCAACATGGGACAGCTTGTTCGCTTAATCCGGGCCGAGTTCCTGGTCGACGCCATTTGCTACGGCAAAATTCAGGGTCAGCCCTTTAAGGTTTCGGAAATCCTCGACAAGATAGAGGAGGTCCTTTCCTCATGAGCGCCAAGGAGAGCAGCGTCAGCCTAACGAAGAAGGATTTCACCTCGGACCAGATCGTTCGCTGGTGTCCGGGCTGCGGGGACTACGCCATCCTCGCCCAGGTACAAAGCCTCTTGCCCGAACTGGGGCTGGCCCGGGAGAAGTACGCCTTCGTCTCGGGTATTGGTTGCGCGGCCCGTTTTCCGTACTATATGAACACGTACGGCTTTCACACCATTCATGGCCGGGCCCCTGCGATAGCCACCGGCCTCAAGGCCGCGAACCCGGAGCTCTCCGTATGGGTCGTAACGGGAGACGGCGACGCCCTCTCCATCGGCGGCAACCACCTCATTCACGCCATGCGGCGAAACGTGGATTTTAAGCTCCTTCTTTTTGACAATAGAATCTACGGTCTTACCAAGGGACAGTACTCCCCGACCTCTCGGGTGGGCCAGAAGACCCCCTCCACTCCCTGGGGCTCCATAGACAACCCCATCGAGCCGGTGAGCCTCGTCCTTGCATCAGAGGCGACGTTCGTAGCGCGAACAGTGGACCGCGACCTCAAGCACATGAAGGAGACGTTCCGCAGGGCGAGTCAGCACCGAGGGACTGCCTTTGTGCAAATTCTCCAGAATTGCCCCGTTTTTTACGATGGTGCTTACCAGCACGTGACCGACAAGGAGGTGCGGGACGATAACGTCGTATATCTGGAGCATGGCAAGCCACTGGTCTTCGGCAAGAATCATGAAAAGGGCCTCAGGCTCGTAGGGGCCAGCATCGAGGTGGTCGAGCTCGGAAACGGCGTAAGCGAGTCGGACCTTATAGTCCACGACGAAACCACAGACGACGCGACTATCGCATTCGCGCTATCTCGCCTCGATGAGACAAAATTCCCGGTTCCTCTCGGAGTGTTCCGGACCGTGGAGCGGATCACCTTTCATGAACAGCTTCACGCCCAGGTGGCCGGAGCCAAGGAGAAAATCGGCCCCGGTTCCCTCGAAGCCCTCCTCAAAGCGGGCGATACGTGGGAGGTGAACTAAACGGTCGGGGGCTTGACTTCTTACGGAAAGCTCCGTAACATTAGATAGGAAGAAGGGGTTATTCCACAAATGCCACACATTGAGCCGAAGAGATTAAAGCTGCAAGGGCTTAAAGGCTCATAAGGTTTGGCCATTCCCGCCGGTTGGCCAAAGGAGTATATCAGATGGCCTTGAAAATCACTGAGGAGTGCATCAACTGCGGAGTGTGTGAACCCGAGTGCCCGAACGTGGCCATCTACGAGGGTGGGATTCCGTGGACGCTTCATGGTGGGGAGTTTCAGGCCACGGAGCTCAAGTCCTCCATGGCCTCGGTGGCCGACGAGTTCTATTACATTGTCCCAGAGAAGTGCACCGAGTGCGTCGGGTTCCACGATGAGCCGCAGTGTGCGGCCGTATGCCCGGTGGACTGCTGTGTAAATGACGAGGACTTCCCCGAGACTGAAGATGAGCTGCTGGCTAAAAAGGATACGCTCATTATAGACCCGACTCATCCAGCCTTTGCCAGCTAGGCCACCGGCTCTTTGTTGTACGTCTCCTTAGGCGCCTCTCCCTATAGGGTCAGGCGCCGAAGGTTTTTTACGGCCTCCTCCCGAATCTCTGGATCTCCGAAGGAATATTTCCACAACTATATTGGTCTAGTAACAAACCCCAAAAACCCAGTAAACCCCTATTTTCGTTAGTTGATTTAGAAATTCAGGCAACAAAGGGAAGCCAAGGGTTGAGGGCGCCCGAACTTTAATCTGGAATTTTATTCAGCTCGCCCGTATATAGGGAATAGAAGGTTCGGTAAGCCGTTTTTGAAGGCGCGGTCGGGCCGAGAGGTGTCCAAATTTAAGGAGGAGCGTGGTGGACGTCGAAAAGATGGAACCAGAAAAATTACGTTACCTCTATTACCAGATGGTCCTGATGCGCCAGTTTGAGCTTCGGGCGGCCGAGCACTACCAACAGGGCAAGATTGGCGGATTCTGCCACCTCTACAACGGTCAAGAGGCCGTTGCCGCCGGTGTTGGCGGCGTATGCCGGCCGGAGGATTACTGGATAAGCGCCTATCGAGAGCACGGCCACGCCCTCGTCAAAGGGCTTACGGCCAAGAGCATTATGGCCGAGCTCTTCGGCAAGGCCACCGGATGCTCCAGCGGCAAGGGCGGCTCCATGCACCTGTTCAGCGTCGAGCACCGTTTCTACGGCGGCCATGGCATTGTGGCCGCCCACCTCCCCCTCGCCGCCGGTATGGCCCACGCCATCAAAGAGCGTGGCGAGGACGCGGTCGTTGTCTGCTTCTTCGGGGATGGAGCCGTAAACAACGGCGCCTTCCACGAGGCCCTCAACCTCTCAGCCCTCTGGAAGCTTCCCGTTATATTCCTCTGCGAGAACAACCGATACGGGATGGGCACCCCCATGGAGCGGGTCAGCTCCCTCTACGATATCTCCCTCAAGGGCCGTGGCTACGATATGGAATGCGACTGGCTCGACGGGATGGATATTATGCGGGTCATGCTCAAGGTCGGCGAGGCCGTAGAGAGGGCCCGGAACGATAGCCTCCCCACCTTCTTGGAGGCGCGCACCTACCGGTTTAAGGGCCATTCCATGGCTGACCCGGCCCACTACCGTACCAAGGAGGAGGTTGATGAACATCGCAAGCGCGACCCAATCCTCCTGCTGGAGCGTAAGCTCAAAGATGACGGGGAGCTCACGGATGAGCAAATCAAGGAGGTAGAGGAAAGGGTCGAGAGGGAGGTCGACGAATCCGTGGCCTTCGCCGAAGAGAGCGAGGAGCCGGCCGTCGAGGAGCTCTACACAGACGTATACGCCTGACTTATCCCTCCAGGCGGGGAGAGGAGCATCATATATGGGAGTCAAGACCTATCGGGAGGCACTACACGAAGCCCTCCGCGAGGAGATGGAGCGGGACGAGAACGTCTTCCTCATAGGCGAGGATGTGGGCTTCTACCAGGGACCCTACAAAGTTTCCCAAGGCTTGCTGGAGGAATTCGGCGAGAAGCGCGTCATTGACACCCCTATTACCGAAGGGGGCTTCACAGGCTTCGGTATCGGGGCCGCCACGTTGGGCATGCGTCCGGTCATCGAGATGATGACCTTCAACTTCTCACTTCAGGCCATCGACCAGATCGTCAACGCGGCCGCTAAAATTCTCTACATGTCGGGCGGGCAAATCCCCATTCCCCTTGTCCTTAGAGGCCCTGGGGGGGCCTCCGCCCAGAAGGCGGCACAGCACTCCCAATGCTTTGAGTCATTCTACTGTAACATCCCGGGCCTAAAGGTGGTTATGCCGTCTACCCCCAAAGACGCTAAGGGCCTGCTCAAGAGCGCAATCCGCGACAACAGCCCCGTCATCATGATCGAGGGCGAGCGGCTCTACGGTCTCAAGGGCGAGGTGCCCGAGGGCGAATACCTAATCCCCATCGGCGAAGCCGAGGTCAAGAAAGAAGGCCGCGATGTGACGGTCATCGCCCACAGCACGGTGGTCCACCACGCGCTGAGGGCCGCCGAGTTGCTGGACCAGGACGGAATTGACGTCGAGCTTATCGATCCCCGAACCCTCAGGCCCCTGGACGTGGAGACCCTCGCGGACTCAGTTCGAAAGACCCACCGGGCGGTCGTCGTCGAGGAGGGCTGGGCCTTCTGCGGGGTGGGAGCCCAGATTGCCTCCTCCCTCTACGAGGAGGCCTTCGACTACCTCGATGCGCCCATTAGGAGGGTCACCCAGGCCGACGTGCCAATCCCCTATAACAAGCGCCTAGAGAGCCTCTCCTTGCCGAACCCTGAGGCGATCGTCCAGGCGGTAAAGGACGTCTGCTACCTCTAGGGGGAGCGACGTGAAAGGAACGCCCATGGCCTACGCCATAACCATGCCCCAATTGAGCGACACTATGGAGGAGGGCCGGATTCTAAAGTGGTTCAAAGAGGAAGGCGATGAGGTCGAGGCAGGCGAAATCATAGCCGAGATCGAAAGCGACAAGGCCGACATCGAATTTGAGGTCTATCGCACCGGGGTGCTCCATAAGATACTGGTGCCAGAGGGAGAGGTTGCTCCAGTTGGCGTGGCCATCGCCATCGCCGGAATTCAAGGCGAGGACATAAGTGAGCTCCTGGCCGAGTTGGCGGCGGCGCCCAAGGTGGCCGTGGCCGTAGAGGCTCCAGCCCCTCCAGCGCCTCCACCGCCTGAGGTTGCGCCCGAAGAGGAGGTAAAAGCGGAACCGACGAAGGTGGCTGAGGAGGTGGTGGCTCCCATGGCAGAGGTGGCGCCGACCGACGGTCGCCTGAAGGTCTCCCCGGTAGCCCGCCGATTGGCCGCCGAGATGGGGCTTGACCTCGCCACCGTGCAGGGCACGGGCCCCGGAGGGCGCATAATAAAGCGCGACGTGGACGCCGCCCATCTGGCGCCTGCAGCTGAGGCTCCACCCGTCGCGGCTCCATCGCCACCTCCGGCGGAGGCCCGGCCCGCAGAGCCCTTTGATGAGGTTCCCATGACGGGCATGCGAAAGACCATCGCCCAGCGACTCGTCGAGAGCAAAGCCCCGGTGCCCCACTTCTACGTCACATCCGAAGTCGAGATGGGCCAGGCCTTGGACGCAAAGGCGTCCCTGGCGCGGCTTCGGGGCGTCAAGGTGACGGTGACCGACCTCCTCGTCAAGGCCTGTGGGCTCGCCCTCGTCAAGCACCCTGAGGTCAACAGCTCCTACCAGGGCGACGTAATCCGGCGCTACCGAGCGGCCCACATCGGGGTTGTCGTCTCCACCGAGGAGGGGCTCGTGATCCCCGTCGTCAGGGAGACGAATGAGAAGGCCCTCACTCAAATAGCCGTTGAGACGGCCGACCTTGCTGCGCGGGGCCGACAGCGTAAGCTCCGGCCAGAGGAGTACAGTGGGGCCACCTTCACTATCTCCAACCTTGGGATGTATGGCGTGGACCAGTTCAGCGCCGTCATTGCGCCCCCCGAGGGGGCTATCCTCGCGGTAGGGACCATCAAGGAGCGGCCCGTCGTTCACGACGGTCGTGTGGGCGTCGGCCAGGTGATGAGCCTCACGCTCGCCTGCGACCACCGCATCATCGACGGCACTGCGGCCGCTGCCTTCATGGACGAGCTCAAGGAGCTACTAGAACATCCCGTCTCTTTACTTCTTTGACCGACCCGGAGAATATTTGGAGGCAGGAGCGATGCCCCCCCCGCAACGTCATTCTACGTCGTTCGATAAGCGCTCTTCGAGACGCCGTCCCCCGTGGCTGAAGGTCCGGATGCCGGGTGGGCCCAACTACCGTCGCCTAAAAGCCCTCATGAGGGAAAAGCGCCTCCACACCGTTTGCGAGGAGGCCCGGTGCCCGAACATGGGGGAGTGTTGGGAGGCGGGCACCGCGACATTCCTTATCCTGGGCAACACCTGTACGCGCCGGTGCAGCTTCTGCGCCATCACAACGGGCCGTCCCAACGGGGTCGATCCGGTCGAGCCCAAGCGGGTAGCCGAGAGCGTGGTGACCATGGGCCTCAGGTTCGTCGTGGTGACTGCGGTGGCCAGGGACGAGCTGGCCGACGGGGGGGCGGGTATTTTCGCCCAGACGATTCGCGAGATCCGCCGGGCCGCCCCTCTCTGCGGCATCGAAGTGCTCATCCCCGACTTCAAGGGCGACCCTCGGGCCCTGAAGACTGTCGTCGAGGCGGCCCCCGACGTCATCAATCATAACGTGGAGACGGTGGCCCGCCTCCAGCGGGCCGTAAGGCCCCAGGCAAAGTACGGCCGCTCCCTCGAGCTGATCCAAAGAGTCAAAGCGTGGGCCAACGGGGAGATTCTCACCAAGAGCGGCATCATGCTCGGGCTCGGTGAGCGGCTTGAAGAGGTCTACGTGACCCTTGATGATCTGGTGGCTGCCGGCTGCGACCTCCTCACCGTCGGGCAGTACCTGGCCCCATCGACCGACCACGCCCCGGTGGTGACGTACTACCCGCCGAAGGTATTTGAGGCCATCGGGGAGCGAGCTCGGGCCGCGGGTTTCCTCCACGTCGAGAGCGGGCCGCTGGTCCGCTCCTCCTACCATGCCGAGCGGCAGATCGACCCCCGCTTCCTCAGTAGGAAATAACCCCATCGACAGCCCCAAGGTTATCTCGAGGACTGAACGTAGAGCCCGCTGGCCCAGAGGGTCACCTCCGTAATCCAGCCTTCCCGCCACAGCCCAGAGAACCGAGCCCATCCGGCGCTTCGCTCCGCTGACGTGCCCCTCGTAAGCTTGACAGCACCGGTACCTTTGGATATATGATAATGATTCTCAAGATAGGAGCCTCCCGTGCAGAGTGCCTTCGACACCTTTCGAAACTACATCGCCCGCAACAAGCTGAAACTCACCCGCCAGCGGGAGGTCATCCTCCGGTCTTTCCTGGAGGCGGAGGGCCATGTGAGCGCCGAGGAGCTCTACCAGACGGTGAGCGCCGAGAACCCCTCCATAGGACTCGCAACTGTTTATCGGACCCTAAACCTCCTGGTGGAATGTGGCCTGGCCCAGCGGCGGCAGTTCGGAGAGGTGAGGCACCGCTACGAGCACGTTCTGGAGCACGAGCACCACGATCATCTCGTCTGTACCCGGTGTGGGGCCATTGCAGAGTTTTTCAGCCCGGAGGTCGAGCGCGTTCTGAATGATGTATGCCGGGAGAGGAGGTTCCGCGTCTTCAGCCATCGGCTTGAACTCTACGGGCTCTGCACCGCCTGTCAGGGCTAGCCCGCCTATTGAACGGGTCCGTCTCAATCGCTACCGTCGCTACTCGGCGGGCTTTCTCGGGCTAATACGGCTGATTACAGATAGGCGGGGTTTTCCACCTAAAGGGTCGAGCCAAGCCACTCCAGGAGGGTGGTCTTCAGCTCAGGAACTTTCCGGAACATGCGGGTGCCGTGGCCGGCGCCGTTGTAGAGGATGAGACGGTGGCGGCCGCGGGCGAGAGAGTCCAAGGTGGAACTGCTTTGGGCGCTGTAGGCATCCTCACGGCTGGCGGCGATGAGGACGGGCCGGCCCCCATAAGTCTTCATGGCCTCGGCGGTGGTCACCCCGCGATAATCAAGGCCCGGAGAGAGCAGCACGAGGGTCTTGACCGAAGGGTCCCGACTGCCGTAGAGGAGCGCCACATTTGCCCCGATGCTCGCCCCGATGACGGCAAGCCGCTCGCTATCGGCCTCTGGGGTATCTTGCAGGTACTCATGGGCGGCCTCCACGTCCCTGACCATCGCGCGAAAGTCGGCCGGAGTAAACTCCCGCCAGGAGCCTACCTCGCGCGTGCTTTCCCCGTGCCCCCTGAGATCGATCGCCAAGACGGCGTAGTCCGTCTGGGCCAGGGCGAGGGCGAAGTCGGCCCAGTCGCTACGTGTGCGGTTCAACATGTGGAGGAGGATGACCGACGGCTTTTGGCCGGGGCTCTTAGGGGGATAGTAGGTTGCTGCGATTCCCACCCCGTCGACGGCTCGCAGGACCACTTCCTTGGAGGAAGGCCCGGCCGTGGCGAGGCTTACGGCAACGGCAACGATAACGACAACAAGGGTGGCGAGGCCCCATCGGAGAGGCGACGGCGAATGCTTCATGGAGAGGGCTCCTTCGGTGCGGCCGTCAGTTTAGCGGAGCCGGCGCTCGGCTGTCAACGGCACCTCGAACGGGGTAGCACTTAAATTGAGAGGAGATGTTAGTAATATAGTTTTCGGCTATGGGTTAAAACATCTAATAAGTTTTTAGAAGCGACCTCCCCGCCTAGCCTTTCGGCAGTCACCCTTGGCAACCTTTCAGCGGGGAGGGACCTTTTGTTCCTAACTAAGTAGGAACTCTTGGTGTTGCTCTTACATTTAATTTATCTCCTTCCCGCAATCGTGTAAAGAAAATAATTGGCCATGCCCGGAGCGTTGCTCGCCCGTTTCAGCTCTGGTAGACTTCGAGTGTCCAAGCCCTCGGAAGAAGCGTCCGCTATGGGTATTAAGCCAAGCTGGGATGTAGTCGGTGTGGGGCTTAACGCCGTTGACTTCCTCTGTGTAGTGCCCCACCTGCCTGCCTTCGATACCAAGCTCAAGATGAGCCGCTTTCGGCTCTCAGGCGGCGGTCAGGTCGCCACGGCCCTGGTGGCTTTGAGCCGCTGGAAGCTTAAGTGCGCATACGTCGGCAAAGTGGGCGGGGATGAGCTTGGGAAATTCACCATCCGTGAGTTAGAGCGGGAGGGCGTGGACACCAGCTCAGTCTCTGTCGCCTCCGGGGCGGCCAGCCAGTGCGCCGCCATCTTGATCGACGAGACGAGCGGCGAGCGGACCATCGTCTGGCACCGTCCCGAAGAGGCCAAGCTCACGCCCGCCGACGTCCCCGCCGAGCTCGTAGCCTCGGGGCGCGCCCTCCTCATTGATGGTCACGAGGCCGCCGCGGCTTTGAGCGCAGCCCGGGCCGCCCGCAAGAGTGGCCGGACCGTCCTCCTTGACGCCGAGGAGATCTCACCGCTGACCCAGGAGATCGTTGCCTCCACCGACCATTGCATCGGGACCGCTGGCTTCGTTCGGGCCTACTCGGGCCTAGAGGACCTCAGGGAGGGTCTCGAAGCCATCCGGGCCGCCGGGCCCTCCGTGGCCGGTGTGACGATGGGCCGGGAAGGCTGCGTGGCGCTAGACGAGAACGGGATTGTGGCCAAGGGTGGCTTTCAGGTTCCCGTGGTGGACACCACCGGGTGCGGGGACGTCTTCCACGCCGGCTACCTCTACGGTCTTTTAAACGGATGGCCTATGGGCCGAAGACTCGATTTCGCCAACGCGGCGGCGGCCCTCAAGTGCCGGGAGCTGGGAGGCCGGGCGGGCATCCCGACCCTGGAGGAGCTGGAGGCCTTTCTAAAAAACCCCCCGCCTCGCTACCCCCTGCCGGAGCCCTTTGCGGAGCTTGAGTAGACGAGCTCCCGTCCCTTCCTTACATCGCGATTGTTTTTCGTAGGGAACCAGTTGAGGTGTTATCGGCCCTCGGTTCCTGCGTAGGCCCGCGCCAGGAGCCCGAGAGGGTGGAGGACCTCCATGTCGGTGGCGTGCTCCATCTGGAGCTTGCAGGTGCCGCAGGTGGTCAGCGCCACCGGCGCCTCGGTGGCCTGAAGGTGCTCGAAGAGGGGCTCGCCCATCGCCATGGCCTGGTCGTAGTGCTGGGTCTTGAAGCCGAAGGTCCCGGCAATCCCGCAGCAGGTATCCTCGCCCAGGTCGCGCACCTCCACGCCCGGGATGAGTCGCATGAGCGAGACGGGCTGGTCGACCACCCCGAGGGCCTCGGAGTGGCAAGGGTTGTGGTAGGTTACAACCAGGGGCACGGGGGCGAAGTCGGTGTTGAGGTTCCCCTCTTCGTAAAGGCGCCAGAGGAATTCAATGATGTCCGAGCAGGCCTCGGCGACCTCTTCGGCCTCCCTCGTGCCGAGCAGCTCCGGGTAGTCCCGCTTCACCGCCAGGCAGCACGAGGGCGCTGAGAAGAGGACGTGGGAGCCCCGACGGACGTAGTCGTAGAGCAGGCGGACGTTGTAGGCCGCCTCGGGTACGAGGGCCTTCTTGCTCCCTACGGTGAGCTTTCCGATGCCGCAGCACTTGACCTCTGGCACGAGCACCTGGAAGCCGTTGGCCTCGAGGACCTCCACGGCCGCGCGGGCCTCGCCCTCAGGGTCGTTGTAGACGCCGAAGCAGCCGGGGAAGTAGACCACAGTCTTTTGGCCCACCGAGCGATGGCGGCGGAACCAGTCGTTGAAGGTCTTTCGGTGAAAGACGGGGAGGTTGCGCCTGCGGTGGATGCCGGAGACCATCTCCATGCAGGCCCGTAGGGGAGCGAGCCGGTTAGCCCAGTTGGAGAGCGGCGCGGTGAGGCTCCCAAGCCAAGATGTAAATCCCGCGGCCCCAAGGAGGGTGTTTTGCAGCGACTGGCCCCGCTCGGCCACGTAGTGGCTTCGGGCTTCGACACAGAGGCCAGGAATGTCGATCTTGCTGGGGCAGCGGGTGAGACAGAGCTGGCAGTTGACGCAGAGGTCCATAACCGCCTTGAACTCGTCGCTCACCAGCACGCCGCTATCCAGCTCACCCGAGATAACGCCCCGAAGGAGGTTTGCCTTGGAACGGGCGTTGGCACGCTCATCCCCCGTGGCCACCGCCACGGGGCAGTAGTCCCGGCAGGCCCCGCAGCCGTGGCACTTTTCAACCTCCAGCCTCAGCTTTTCTGTGTCGAAGGCGCTCACCGTCTCCACCCACTTGTACTCCGGGCCGTAGCGAAGTTGCGTCGTGAAGGGCACGGGCTCGTCGGCGATAATCTTGCCCGGGTTCATAATGCGCCGAGGGTCGAAGAGGTCCTTGACCTCCACTAACGCCGGGTAGAGCTCCCCCATGGCCTCCTTGAGGTATGCCGTCCTGGCGAGCCCGTCACCGTGCTCGGCGCTCAACGTGCCGCCGAGGGCGAGGGTGAGCTCGTGGGCCCGGCTGGCCAGCTCCTCCATGAGGGCCACCTCCCCGGCATCTTTCATGTTGAGAAGGGGGTTGACGTGGATGTTGCCGCTCCCGGCATGGCCGAACATGTGGGCGACGACCCCCAGCTCGCTGAAAATCTCCCTAAGGCCCATGAGGAATTTGGCCAGGAGTTGGGGATGGACGGCGGCGTCCTCTATGAAGGCCGCCGGCCTGCGGCCGCCGTGGATTCGGTTCAGAATGGAGGCGCTCGCCTTCCTAACCTGAATGAGTTTTTTCTGCTCGGCGGCCTCGGCGGGGGCGACCATTCCTGTGGCGAGG
Organism: Nitrospinota bacterium; assembly: GCA_022562795.1. Classification (GTDB taxonomy): domain Bacteria; phylum JADFOP01; class JADFOP01; order JADFOP01; family JADFOP01; genus JADFOP01. The sequence continues at coordinate 7,472 of JADFOP010000034.1, read as the reverse complement.
CGCGTTTGGCCTACCAGCCGCTCCTCGATATCCGCAAGGGCCTCCCTGCATGCCTTTGCGCTCTCGCCCTCAACCTCCACCAGGAAGGTAATCTCCGCATCCGGCGGAAGGAGCTTATCGAGAGCCCTATCCTCCTTGCGGGCCGTCTCCAGAAGGACTTTCTCCATAATCTCCAACATGCTGGGGCCGTGCTCCAGGAGCGCGAGGACTGCGTCGCCCACCTTCTCCAGCGAGTCGCAAAAGAGGAGAGCCGTAGCCGTGTGCGCCGGCATGGGAGCGGTCTTTAAGGTGGCCTCGGTGATGCAGGCCAGCGTGCCCTCGCTGCCGCACAGGAGCTGAGCGAGGTCGACGACGTCTCCCTCCATGGTGCGCCAGAGGTTGTAGCCCATTGAGTCTTTCTTCACCGTGGGACGGCGGGCCTCAAGGGCCTGGGCGTAGGAGGCGCAAATCTTCCGCACCCCGGAGTATAGTAGCCCCTCCGGCGAGCCGCTTGAGGCCAGGTCGTCGTATGCGGGGCTGTCTGCGCGCAAAGGACGGGTGCGAACGACCGTCCCGTCGGCAAGCACCGCCTCGACCGACTCCAGCCAGTCGCGGGTCATACCGTACTTCACCGAGCGGGGCCCCGAGGCGTTTGTGCCGATCATGCCTCCCAGGGTGCAGAAGCTCCCGCTGGAGGGGTCAGGTGGGAAGAAGCGGCCGTTAGGGGCAAGGGCCTTGTTCAGCGCTGAGAGCACGACGCCGGGCTGGACGGTCACGCGGCCGGTCTCTTCATCCAGAGGGCCGATCGTGCGGAAGAACTTTGAGAAATCGAGGATGAGGCCTGGGCCGAGGGCCTGGCCGCACCTACCCGAGGCGGCCCCGCGCGCGGTCAGGGGGATGTCCTCGGCGGCGGCGTAGCCAACGGCGGCGACAACGTCGTCGCGGTCTCTAGGGACGACAACGACGAGGGGTTTTTGCTCAAAGATGCACGCCCCCGTTGCGTACATGACCCGGTGGAGGTCATCCCCGTAGACCTCGCCCCTAACGACCGCTTTGAGGTCCTCTACGATCTTTTCGATGCGAGCTTCCATAGGGGGAGGATCTCCGGCCGTGGTGGGCGCCGTGAACAAAAACGTCTTCTATTAAAGTAATGCTGCAGTGCCGAGATGGAAAGTCAAGGGCCTTCGAGGGTGTGGCCTCCCCGCATCTCCAGGAGGAGCTTGCCGTATAGGAAGGCGGGGGCTGAAGAGCCCGCTGCCGGCCTCTTCAGCCTTCCACCCTTTCCACCCTCACGTGGGTCGTGGTGGCGCTGCCGAGGAGACGGGCGTCTTCAACGATACGGCCGAAGACGTTGACCGCGCTGGCGGGGCGAATCTCGTCTCCCTCGCTCGCCGGCGTGGGGCCCCAGAAGAGGCAGAAGGCCTGGCCGGTGGGCCAGTAGCCGAGGTCTCCCACCTCGACCACCGCCTGGGGGTCCTCCTCGCCCATCTCAACGGGAATCTCGAAGTAAATTTCATCACCCCAGAGGCTTCCGTCGGCCTCCAGCGGCAATGCCTCCCAAATGCGCCGTGCCGTCTCGGTATCGTGGAGGTTGGCCGTCAGCACCAAGTCACCGACGGTAATCCGGATGGTAAGGCTCATGGTCCACAATTTCCTCTACTAGCTCGGGCTCGGCCGGCTTGTGTGCGCCGGTCATTCCCCGGTAAATGTATTGAACGCCCGAGAGGCTCGTCAAGACGGCGGTTGCCCACACACACGCCCACAATGGCCACCCTCCCCAGTGGGTTATGTTCACAAGGAGGGCGAATGAGACCGTCAGCACCTGCGTGACCGTAGTCCCCTTTCCCATGATGGTCGGCTCGATCCGCAGGCTGCCGGTAATGAGGTGGAGCAGGAGGGAGCCGAAAACGAGAATGACGTCGCGGCTTACGACGAGGATAGCCAGCCATGCGGGGAGGATCCTGAGGTAGGCGAGGGTGATGAAGGCGGTCGTCAGCAGCAACTTATCCGCCAGAGGATCGAGAACCTCCCCCAGGGGGGTGCGTTGCTTTCGCGTCCTGGCGATGTAGCCGTCGATAGCGTCGGTGATGGCCGTCAGGATAAAAACCCCCAACGCCCAGCCGGCCATGCCGTAGATGAGGAGCATGACGAAGAACGGGATAACCAGGATTCGCAGCAGGGTGATGCCGTTTGGCAGGTTCACGGACTCGGGGCCTTTCCTTATGGGAGGATTTGGATATCAAGCCGTTGGGGGCCGACGCCGACGAGCTGGACGGTGAAGAGCCCGAAGCGGGTCCGGCGGATGGACTCAGCGAGCTCGGAGGCATTGCCCGTGTATCCGACCTCGACCAACGCCCCTTCTTCGCTGTAGCGCCGCTGGATAAGCTGGCGCACTCCCGCGATATTGCTTCTAAGAACTGCTTTGAACTGAGCGAGATCGCCGACCGAGGTCCCCGTGATGGCCAGCGCGATTTGGGTGGTCTCGGTCTCCTCCACCCGCCAGTGGATTAGTAGCTGTTCGGCTATAAAGGCGGCCAGCCTTTCACCGGCCTTCCGGATGACGGCCTCCGACGTACCTGATTCTCCGGGCAGAGCCAGGGCGGACTCACTCCCGGTCACCACCACTCGGCCCTCATCAGCCTCCACGGCTCTCACCGATATGGTGGCTTGGTACGAGGGCGAGCGCGCACCTCCAGAGAGGCTGATGCGGCGTACGACGGTTTTGCCGAGCAAGACCACTTCCGCACCGGCGCCTTGGGCGAGGGCGGCGGCGGCCTGGGGGCTGCCGGCCAGGGCCTGTAGCACGTTGGGGTTGGTGGCCGGCGGGCTTTCAGCGACGGGAAACCCTCGGCCTCGCAAGTGATCGAGAAATGTCCGCTGGGAGGTGTTGCCCGGTGGAGGCCGTCCCCCGTCGGGCGCGGCGACCTCCTCGATGAGAACCATGACCGTGGGCTTGCCCCTCCGCTCCAGGTAGAGCCCCATCGCCTGGAGATCGCTTTTTAGGCTTCCCCTGGCAACGGTGGCCTGAATAGCTACGCGGTAAAGGTGGGCCTCGGGGACGGCCTCCTCGTGGAAGATGCGGTATCGTCGGATGTAGTCTTCAGCCCGGTCGAGAATCTCGGCGGTCACCAGCGGGTAATTGTCGAGGATGAGTTCGGGGTCAACCAGGTCGCCTACGGACTGCTCCACGCACCGGCGCAGGGCGTTGACGATCGCCTGATCGCGGGCGCGGGCCTGGTTGCGCTTGACGATGACGCCCACACCCTCGGCGGTCAGCAGGGCCTCCGGCCGCGCCCGCTGGGCCCAGCTGGTCCCGGGCTCGGCCGCCACCACAATGGCCAGGGCGGCGAGCGCCACCTGGACGCCCTTCAGCCTACGACGGGGCTGTGCGTAGGTCCGATCCACGGGTGGCCTCCTCGGATGATCCTGTCGTCGGTAGGTTGCACTCCTAGCACGAAACCCTAGGAGGGTCAACCGTTTGTTGGCGAACCGAGGGCTCGGAGGCGGCGGATCTCTGCAGGTGTCAGACGGCGGGTCTCCCCAGGAGCGAGCCCCTCCAGAGTAAAGAAGGCGATCGCGGTTCGACGGAGCAGGCGCACGGGGTGGCCCACCGCCCGGCACATCCGTTTTACCTGATGCTTGCGCCCCTCTGTTAGTGTAAGCTCGATCCAGGTCTCGCCCCCCCGCCGCCTAAGGATACGGGCCCGAGCCGGAGCCGTCGGGCCGTCGGTCAGCTCCACCCCACCTCGGAGCCGAGCCATTGCCTCCCGAGAAGGATGCCCGTCCACCAGCGCACTGTAGGTCTTCGTCACCTGGTGGCTGGGGTGGAGTATCGCCTGGGCGGCGGCGCCGTCGTTGGTGACCAACAGGAGGCCCTCGGTGTCGGCGTCGAGCCTCCCGACCGGGTAGACCCGCTGGGGGATGGCCTCTAGCAAATCGGCCACCGTAGGCCGCCCCCTGGGGTCTTTCATCGTCGAGAGGAAGCCCGCAGGCTTGTGAAGGAGGTAGTAAACGGGCGGCTCGAAGGGGGGCAGTGGTTTGTCGTCGACGGTAATTGAGTCGCAGGCCGGGTCGGCCTTTGTTCCCAAAGTGCGAACGACACTGTCGTTGACCGCCACCCGGCCGGCCTCGATCATCCGCTCTGCCCGGCGGCGGGAGGCCACGCCTGCCCGCGCCAGGAGGGTCTGAAGACGAACGGGGCCCTCAGGCCTCCAGGGTCGCCCCTTCCTCATGGTCGAAAGCTCCGTCCCCCACCACCTGAGCCTCGCCGGGCGCCTCCAGGGCCGCCAGGAGGTCGCCCTGCTCGTCCGCGGGAGCTGCCTCTGGCGGCATGTCCAAGTCCTCGGGCCGCGGCAGGTCGGTGAGGTCGCTCAGCCCAAAGTATTGGAGGAACTCGCGGGAGGAGCCGTATAGAATGGGCCGTCCAACGACCCGCTTTCGCCCTAGAATTTTGATGAGGCGTCGCTCCAGGAGGGTCTTTAACACTCCCGAGGAGTCTACGCCCCTCAGGGCCTCGACCTCCGTCTTCGTTATTGGCTGGCGGTAGACGACGATGGCCAGAGTATCGAGAGCAGCCCTGGAGAGCTTCGCTCTGGACTCGACGTGATGCATCCGCCGGACCCATTCGCCATACTCGGGCCGGGTGGAGAGCTGCCAGCCCCCGGCAACCTCCTTGAGTTGAACACCTCGTCCGTCGTAGTCCTCTGCGAGCTCTTCCAGCATCACGCGCAGGGATGCCTTCTCCACATCCTCAGGGCCGAGCTCGGCCATTTGAGCGAGGGTTATCGGCTGGTCGGCCGCAAAAAGCAGCGCTTCGATAATCTGCTTGTTCAACTCCATGCGGGCTCCTCCTCCGCCACTGCCAGGCTCACCCGGAAGGGGCCGGAGGGCTTGAGTTGCTGAACGAGGATTAAGTTATGGCGCATCATCTCCAAGAGCGCCAAGAAAGTAACGACGACCTCCAATCGGCTGGCGGCCCCGTCGAACAGGCCCTCGAATGCTATCGGCCCCTTGCCCTCCAGACGCTCAAGGACGGTGTGAATCCTCTCGGTCACGCTCATCTCCACGATAACCAGCTCGAGGGCCTCGTCGGCAGGCAGCTTCTCGAGGAGCGCCGTGAAGGCTTCAAAGAGATCGAAGAGGGTGACGTCGAGGATTATCTCTTCATCTTCATCCTCAGGAATCTCAGCCGGAGGCCGGAGGTAGACCTCCCGCTGCTCCAGCTCCCGCTCCTTAAGGTCCATCGCCATGGCCTTGACCCGCTGGTACTCCAGGAGTTTTTCCACTAGCTCTTGGCGCGGGTCCTCCTCATCGAGCTCGTCGGCCTCTGGAGGACTAGGGAGGAGCGTGCGGCTCTTGATGTAGGCGAGGGTTGCCGCCATGACGATCCACTCGCCGGCGACATCTATGTCGAGCGCCTTCATGAGCTCGAGGTGGGCGAGGTACTCGGCCGTCAGTCGGGCGATTGGGATGTCGTAGATGTCTATCTCATGGACCCGAATGAGGTGCAGGAGCAGATCTAAGGGGCCTTCAAAGACGGGCAGGTTGACCTGGTATGGCATGGGCTGGACCACCGCCGGTCGCCTCGCGGCGGCCGCAGCGAAAAACTCCCTCCCAGGCCGAAGGGCAGGCGCGCTTAACACCTGCGCTATTATCGCCTTCTCATCCAGTGCTTGTCAAGGCGGATTTGGGCCGAGCGTGTCCTCCAATGTCCACACATGGGAATCGATTCCCACTTCCATAATTCCGGGGCTGTGGTATCATCTGAAAAGCCGATGGGGAGGAATGACCATGACTAAGAATGAACGAGAGGCCATCGAAAGGGCCGCCCGTGAAATCGATGAAATCGCCAAGGAGGCTCAACGTTTAAGAAAAAAGGAAGGAATTAAGCTTAATAGCACTAAACTCTTAAGAGAAATGCGGGATGGAGCCTTAAGTGGAAGTCAACCCGAGACATATTGAGCAATCCTAGAAATCCCAGAAAAGGTGCCGGAAGTCTCAAAGGTGGCGCTGGGGACTGACTCTACGTTCTCTTTAGAATCTGTCTCTTCATCTTTGAATTCAAAGAACAGCGTCTTGTTATAGTTGGCACAGACCTGGAGGTGGTGTCCGTCTTCTTCTCTGGTCTCGATGATGAGGAAGCCCTCATAGACTCCCTCAAAAGTTTCATTTTCGGGATTGATGCCAGAATCTTAATTAACCGTCCGAACATGAGCCTCGATCACGGGGTAGGCGATGGTCCTCCCCGGGGTCAGCGTCAAGCTGGGTTCCGCGCTCAATCGGCGGATCCACGAAAGGCTTCCAGGGGTTCGCCAGTACAGATCGTATGGGCCAGGCGGGACTCGTGGGAAGGCGAATTGGCCTTGAGCGTCGGTCACGGCGGTCAGAGTCTCCCGCTCTACGCGAGAATTTTCGTCACGTTTTGTGAAGGAATTAAAGAGGCCTAGAAGTGCCCACTCCTCGGCGAGGGGTTTCAGCTTCACTTCACATCGCTCCAGCGGTCGCCCCTCCCAGACAACGGCACCGGCCACCCTCCCGTAGAGGCGGGAATCCAAGGCGGTTTCGACCTGCTGCTCCAGGGAGGTTTCTTGCCTAGGGCCAAGCCCTGGCAGGGGCGAAAGAGCTGTAAGAGCTTCATCCCCAGTGTAACCAGCCGCCGATGCAAATTCAAATGGCTCTCCGGCGCTGGGCGCAACAGGTTCTGGGGCGGCTTTGACTGCCGAGGTCGCCCCTGGGGTGGTCGGCTGGGGATAGACCACCACTATCTTCATCAGCGCCTCCTTGGGAAAACGCACAAGGAGGGTCTCGGCCGCGGCCTCTACAATCCTACCCTTGAGTACCAGGTGTCCCTCACGCAGGGTGAGGATGTCGGAGGTCTCTGATGGATTCTGGAAGTCGAACGCCACCGAAGAGACGGCGGCCTGGGGAATGAGAATCTCCACCGAGTCGGCATCTAAGCGCATCACCTGGCCCTCGACGCTCGGCCGCTTGGAATCGCCTGCGGAGTCGGCGGCAGCCACCACAAGCACGCTGCCGCCGATCACCAAACACCCAACGAGGATGACTTTCAGGATAGTTCGGTATGAAGCCATGTCTCACTCCTGTGTGGGAGCTAGCGCCGCAGCTTGAACGTCACCTCCACCGTCCCTTGGTCGGGGACCTCTACATCCGTGGTCTTGGTCTTGAGCTTCTTGTGCCAGGTGGAGAGACGATGGGGCCCAGCCGAGACGTTCGTAAACTCGAAGTTCCCCTTCTCGTCGGAGACCGCATAGAGAGGGTTCTTCAAGACTACTATGTAGGCCTCCATCTCCGGGTGGAGGGCGCACAGAACGGGAATAACCCCAGGCTTATTGAAGGTGAAGCTTTGAGCATCGCCTTTGACCATGATTCCACTATCGAACTTGTCGCCCACTTCCGAGGGGGTGAAGGCGGTGTGCGGCACATCGTCGCTGTTGAGGATGTTTACCGTGGTCCCCGCCGTCACCGGCAAGATA
>JADFOP010000033.1 GCA_022562795.1 Nitrospinota bacterium | reverse complement strand
TCAACAACGGGTCCGATGGCTTCCAAATTCAGGACGCCGACGACGGCACCATCATGGGCAACCGCGCCATCGCCAACAGTAGCGATGGGTTCGATGTGTTTTCTGGTGCCGATGGGATCAAAATTCTGAACAACAGAGCGTTCCGAAACAATTCCGATGGGTTCTCAATCGATGGCGAGTTCCACACCATCAGGGGCAACAGGGCCGAGACCAATGAAAGTGACGGCTTCGACTTGAGTGACCTTGATAAGAGTCTCGTTGTGAATAATCTCGCCCGGGGCAATGATAGTGACGGCTTTGATATGTCCTCCTCCGATGACAGCACCTTCTTGAGGAATGTCGCGCTGAACAATGCTAGTGAGGGGTTCGACCTCGACTGCGGCAACGCCAACAAGTTTGAAAGGAACCTCGCCATCGGGAACGAGGACGGGGGTTTCTTTAGCTGCGGCGACCGCAACGAGTTTGTGAACAACCGGGCGATTGAAAACCAGAGCGAAGGGTTCGACCTCGACTGCGATGATGACCCTGATGATCCTGATACTAACTGCACCGGCCCGATTATAGGCAACCGCGCCATCCGGAACGCCGACGATGAGGGCTTTGAGCTCAGTGACTTCGAAAAGACCACCATCTCAGGCAACAAGGCCATCGGGAACAATGATGAGGGCTTCCAAATAGATGACACCGATAAGACTCTCTTTGAGAACAACCTCGCCAGAGACAACGGCGAGGAAGGCTTCAGGGTCTTTGCTGACAGCGATTCCAACACCTTCAAAAACAACCGGAGCATAGGGAACGCCGAGGACGGCTTTAAGATAAGCGACAGCGACTCCGACTCGAATACAATAATTAAGAACACCATCAGGAAAAACTTCGGGGATGGGATAGACATCGACGGAGACTCCGACGACAACGTCATCGACGGCAACATCGTGAGAAACAACCGAGGGACGGGTATCGAGAACGACGGCAAGGCTGATACGGTTATCAAGAACAACACGATGAGGGGCAACCGGACCGACCTTGCAGGCAGGGGCGACGATTGCGACGGTGGATTCGGGGCGGCCGCGGTCCTCGCCGACAGCGCGGATGACGGCTTCGGCAACACCTTTGTCACCGGCGGATTCGCCGTCTGCACCCCCGGCACGGGGGATGAGTAGGATTATTTAGTCCGCCCGAGGCGGATTTATGGATGTTCGCTCGGACAGGGGGTCGCAAGCGACCTTTGGTCGACCCTGTCCCCTTACAGCTAAGCTGTTCTGCCCGCTGCCGGGCGGCCTTGATGGTTGGGTGAAAACCCTTCTTCCTCCTCAGGCTGCCAGGCGGCGGGTATTTTTATGCGCAAATAAGGTGTCGGGGTCAGGAGGTCGCAAGCGACCTTTGGTCGCCCGACTACCCATATATAAACCCTCTCCGTACACACGACCCGCCCTTCATACCCACGGACAGGGGTAAACCCTGTCCCTACAGGGGCACAAAACCATGTAGGGACGCCCCTTGTGGGTGTCCGGCCTTTAGGAATGCAACTCACTCTTCATACCCACGGACAGGGGGTCGGCAAGTCCGCCTCAGGCGGACCTCAGGCGGAGCCCCTCATCTCTCTTGCGTGACAAACTCCCGGCGACATAGTAAAATAAGGTGGTGCGGGGTCCGAAGGGGTTGGGCTCCTCATCATCGTTATAGTCATTCGGCGGGGCCCGTAGCTCAACGGTAGAGCAGCTGACTCATAATCAGTTGGTTGCAGGTTCGACTCCTGCCGGGCCCACCATGGAGGGCTCAACCGGCATGGGTGGCTCCTTGACTGCCGAGCTTCGAACGATCATCGAGCTGCAACGTGTCGATTTGAAGCTCGCCGAGCTCCGAAAGTCCAGCTCCGCTATTCCAAGGGAGTTGGAGGCCGGCCGGGCCGGGCTTGAGGCCGCACGGGCGGCCGTCGAGCGGGTCGAGGCCGATTTGGAGGCGCTCCAGAAGGAGAGCCGCGCCAGGGAGCGTCGAATCGAGGAGGTGCGCGAGGGGCAGCGAAAGAGCAAGGCCCGCCTGATGGAGGTCAAGACCAACGTAGAGTACACGGCCCTGCTCAAAGAGATCGAATACGCCGACCAGCAGATCGGTCAGTTGGAAGAAGAGGTCTTAGGGAGCATGGAGCGGGTTGAGGCCCAGCAGGTGGAGCTCAAGGCGCTCCAGGAGCGGTTGAAGGTCGAAGAAGAGGGGTTCGGGAAGGAGAAGGGCCTCAAAGAGGCGGAGCTGCAGCGGGTCGGGGCCCTCCTTGGCGAGGAGGAGGCCCTGCGCTCGGAGCTCACCGGCCGGATTTCTCGGGGCCTGCTCGACAGCTACGACCGCATTCGGGCCAATAAGGGAGGCCTGGGGGTGGCAAATGTGGCCGGGGGGGTCTGTCAGGGGTGCAACCAGCGCATTCCGCGCCAGACCTACATCGACATCAAGAAGAACGAGGTCCTTTACTACTGCCAGGGCTGCAGCCGGATTCTCTTCCACTCCGATGAAGGGATCGAGGAGTGACTCGCCAAGGCAAAGCCGCGGGGAAACGGGCGGTCCTGGAGACGTTGGCCCTCGAGCTATCGGTGGAGAGGGTCCTTGATGAGCACTCCGATTGGACGGCCGAGGATATCAGGGCGCTTTTAAGCGAGGCGGCCCGCTCATACCCGGTGGATGGAGCGGCGGGCGCCGCCGGCGGCGTAGTCGCTTTCGTAGACGGGGCGAGCCGGGGCAACCCTGGCGAGGCGGGCTGCGGGGTCGTCTTCAAGGATGCCGAGGGCGCCACCCTGGCCGAGCTCTCCCGCCCCCTCGGCGAGGCCACCAACAACGTGGCCGAGTATGAGGCTTTCATCACCGCGGTCGAAGAGGCGGTTCGCCGCGGGTGGCTCGACCTGAAGGTTTTCGCCGACTCCGAGCTTATGGTCCGCCAGCTGACGGGCGTCTACCGGGTCAGGAACCCGGGGCTCAAGGAGCTTTACGACAAGGCCCTCTCCCTGTGCCGGGCGCTGGAGCGCTGGTCGATCGAGCATGTGGGGCGCGGGGGCAACGTCAGGGCGGACGAGCTCGCCAACCACGCCATAGAGGAGGCATTGAAGGGGAGGTGATGATCGCCTCGGCGACCGTTTTTTGCGAACGGGCTGCCGGGGAGGAAAGTCCGGGCTCCGAAGAGCAGGGTGCTGGCTAACGGCCAGGGGGGGCGACCCCACGGAAAGTGCCACAGAGAGCAGACCGCCCCGCCCGCGGGCGGGGTAAGGGTGAAAGGGTGCGGTAAGAGCGCACCAGTCCCGGTGGCGACATCGGGAGCTAGGCAAACCCCACCCGGAGCAAGGCCAAATAGGGAGGCGACGTCGTCCCGTCAGGCGACTGAAGGGAAGGCGGAAGGGTGGCTCGCCCAAGCCTCCGGGTAGGCCGCTAGAGGCGTCGGGTAACCGGCGTCCCAGAGAAATGATCATCCTCCCGGCCTGTTAGGCCGGAAGAACAGAACCCGGCTTACTACCCCCTTCAATGCCGACGTCTACCGGGGCGGTCTCCCAATGGGATGCCGCCCCGGAGTCGTTTTCTCCCCACTTTGCCCCACCTTGCGGAAAATTTTTATCCGGAAAATCGCGGAAAAATTGCCCTCCCCCTATTTTCTTCATTTTCCACAAGATGTTGTGGAATTGTTAAAGTAGAACCTCATCATTATGTATAGTGCCGTTTGAAATACTCTCAGCCGTCGCCCTCCAAACTCCTCTAATTACGTCCCTTAAGCTTTTTTTCCTTGACAGGATTTACCGGGTTGTCTATAGTTGCCCATTAAGTGGGGGAAAGTGGGGAACAGTGGGAACCACAATGGGAACCACACTGGGAACTACACCGGGAGCCACACGGGGAGCCACACCGTGTTTATTGGCAAATACAGTTTGACTCTCGACGCCAAGGGTCGACTTAGCGTGCCGGCTAAGTTTCGTGAAGTCCTCGCAACGAGCTACCAGGCATCGTTGATTCTCACCACCTTGGATAGCTGTCTCGCGGCCTACCCCGTAGAAGAGTGGTTGGCCATCGCGGAACGCATTCGCGAGCTTCCCCAGATGAAGCGGGAGCTGAAGGACTTCACGCGCCACATATACTCCTCGGCCACCGAATGCACGCTCGACCGCCAGGGCCGCATTCTCGTCCCGGCTGAACATCGTTCGTACGCCGGTCTCGACAGAGGGGAGGTCGTGGTGGTGGGCATCATGAGCAAAATTGAGATTTGGAGCCATGAGCGGTGGGAGGCGGTGGAGGCCGCCACCCAAGACCGTATGGATGAAATTTCCGATGTTTTATCTGAAATCGGCCTATAAGGGGGATTGGCCGGCACGGCGACGGCCGCACTGGAGGGACGGTCATTGGGAGCGCAATCGTACGAACCAAGGGACGGGGAGCCAGCCCTAACCACTTTATCGGGAACGATCGAGGGGCTGCAGCTGCCCATTGAGCGGGTACTGGTCAACGTCGGGATGTTATTGAACGACACCAGGAGCTTTCCGATCGAGGCGATGGAGCGGCTCGATACCATTCATCGGGAGGCGGCGAAGCTCTACGAGACCATAACTCGTCTCACCCTCGGCCCGACGGTGGAGGAGGTCGAGTTGCGGTGACGGAGCCCTGGCACCGTCCCGTCATGGTTGAGACGGTGCTGGACTTCCTGGCCCCCCGACGCGGCGGACGCTACGTCGATGGCACCGTCGGGGATGGTGGCCACGCTCAGGCCTTGTTGGAGGCCACAGCGCCCGACGGACGGGTGCTGGGGATAGATCGAGACCCTATCATGGTGGCGCGGGCCGCCCGTCGGCTCGCCCCCTTCGGAGAGCGCATAATGCTCGTCCACGGTGACTACCGCAATCTGACGCCTCACCTCACCGAGGTGGGCTGGGTTGAGGTCGACGGGGTTCTGCTCGACCTCGGGCTCTCGAGCTACCACCTCGAGACGGCCGAGCGAGGGTTCAGCTTCGCCGCCGATGCACCACTGGACATGAGGTACGATCCCGCGATAACGCTCGCGGCGCGGGAAATCGTCAACACGTGGGCCGTCAAGGATCTGGCGGCCCTATTCCGCGAGCACGGTGAGGGACGAGATGCTTCCCGGATCGCCCGGGCCATAGGGCAGGCGCGAACGGTACAACCCTTGGAGCGAACGAGGGAGCTATCGGATCTCATCGTTTCGACGAAAGACGTGGGGGCGGGGGGCATTCACCCCGCCACCCGCGTCTTTCAAGCTTTGCGGTGCGCGGTCAACGACGAACTTAGCGACCTGGGAGAAGCCCTTGAGGCCGCCGCCGACCGCCTCGTTGCTGAAGGCCGCCTCGTGGTCATCTCCTTCCATTCGCTGGAAGACCGCATCGTCAAGGGAACCTTACGAGACATGGAGCGGGGATGTATCTGCCCGCCGGTTGTTCCGGTCTGCCGGTGCGGGCGCGCCCCGAAGGTTGTGCGGCTGACCAAGAAGCCCCGACGTCCGTCGGATGCCGAGGTGGAGGCGAACCCCAGGTCCCGGAGCGCCCGGCTTCGAGCCTGCGAGAAACTTGCAGCATAGGGGAGGCGAGCGGCATGAAAGAAGCGCGGCGGGTCTGGGGGCGGTGGAGAAGGGCCGTCGTGGTTACCCTGGTCGTGGCGGTGGCCACGCTTGCGGCGCCACCCGTTGGCGTGCCGAACGTCTCGCGAATCGTGGTCGATACGTTTGAGCGGGGAGAGCTCAAAGGGTGGATAGAGCGGCAATACAACGGGCGGACGATCTATCGAGTGGTGAGCGAAGGGCAGAACAAATTTGTTATGGCCCACAGCCGGGCCAGCGCATCCGCCTTAGGAAAGCTCGTTCGGTTCGACCCTGGCCGCCTCTCTCACCTGGAGTGGCGGTGGAAGATCGAGGACATCATCGATGACGGCCGTCAATCAAATATTGAGGTCAACGACCATGCGGCCGGAGTTTGCGTAATCTTCGCCAAGGGCTTTTTGCCCTGGCAGATGCATGTCATCAACTACGTCTGGGCTAATGCCTTGGAGAAAGGGGCAATGGCCCGCCACCCGAGCGAGGAGAACGTACGGATCGTTGCGGTGGAGAGCGGGCGGACGCTGGTCCGCAGGTGGATTCGAGAGCGACGCAATCTGGCCGAGGACTATCGCAAGCTCTTTGGCGACGAGCCCCCCCAGGTGGTGGCTATCGCCATCATGACCGACACCGACCATACGGGGGCGCAGGCCACCGCATACTACGACGATATCATCGTAAGGCGCTGAACGAGGAGGGCTGACTATGACCCGATCCGGAACAAAGAGACATCGCAGCTTCGGGACGGGCTTGGTTGCCGGCGCCTGGTATGCGTCGGCATTGGTGCTCCTGGCCCTCGGGGTCATGGGCTACCTCTGGCCGCAGCATCGGATCGTGGAGCTGGGCTATCGCTTGGAGGAGTTGGAATCCCGGCGGGCCAAGGTCGAACGCCTCCACCGGATGATCTCCTTGGAGGCGGCAAGCCTCGCCTCCCTTCCACGGATCGAGCGGATTGCAACGACCCAGCTAGGAATGGTCTTTCCCATGCCGGATCAGGTGCGGACCGTGCACCATCACCCTAAAGGAGGATGAGGCGGTGAATTCCCGCTACCGGTTTCGTCTAGTGGTCGTGATAGGTCTTTTGGCCGTAGGCTACGGGGCGGTAGTGGCGAAGCTCGCCTACCTTCAGCTTCTCAATGGCGCTCGCTTGGAGGCCATTGCCGTCCGTCAGCGCCAGCGGGTTGTCTCTTTGAAGCCTGAGCGGGGCGACCTTCTCGACCGCAGGGGCAAGGCGCTGGCAGTAAGTCTAGAGGCCTCCAGCGTCTATGCCCATCCAGAGGATGTGGTCGATCTCCATGGGACGGCCCGCGCTCTTGCTCCCGTGCTCAAGCTCAAGGTCGCCGAGTTGCGACGGCGCCTGGCAAAAGATCGCTCCTTCGTTTGGCTACGCCGCCAGGTGGACCCGCCGACGGTCGAGAGCGTCCGGCGATTGAAATTGCCGGGGGTGCATCTCCTCCGCGAGTCCAAGCGGTTCTATCCCCGCCGCCAGCTCTCGGGCCATTTGCTCGGTTTCGTAGGGATCGACAATCAGGGCCTCGAAGGGGTTGAGCTTGCCTACAACGAGCACCTAAACGGCGAGAGCGGCTGGGTCCTCGTCGAGAAGGACGCCAAAGGCCGGGGTCTGACTCTCAGCAAGACCGTCGGCAAACCGTCGTCGGCGGGCTTCGACGTCCGCCTGACCATCGATGAGGTCATCCAATACGTGGTTGAGAAGGAGTTGAGCGCCCAGGTCGCCGCCTCGGGGGCCCGAGGGGGGCTCGCCGTGGTGGTGGAACCGTCAACCGGCGCGATCCTTGCTATGGCAGGGGTCCCATCCTTTAACCCCAACAGCTTCTCCAGCTTCCACCCTGAACAGTGGCGCAATCGGGCCATTACAGATTCGTATGAGCCAGGGAGCACGTTTAAATTGCTGGTAGCGGCTGCGGCCCTCGAGAGCGGGATGGTGAAGGAGAACGACCTCCTTTACGGCGAAGAGGGCGCGATCAATGTAAATGGGGTGACGATCCGAGACCACCGCAAATTTGGCTGGCTGACATTCAGCGACGTCATCGCACGGTCCTCCAACGTGGGGGCCATCAAAGCGGCCCAGAAGGTGGGCGCCGAGCGCTTCTACCGCACCGCTCGCGCCTTTGGCATAGGACGGAAAACGGGTATCGGCCTGCCCGGGGAACAGCCCGGCCTTCTGAGACCAATCAAGGAGTGGTCTGGCATTTCGATTGCGTCCCTCGCCATCGGCCAAGAGGTGGCCACGACACCCCTCCAGATGCTCATGGCGTACGCTGCCGTGGCCAACGGCGGCAAGCTCGTGCGCCCATACATTGTTGAGAGCCTCCTCAAGGACGGCCGGGTCCGCTGGCGGGCCCAGCCTCAGGTCGTTCGCCAGGTGGTTGCCCCGTCGACCGCACGACGCTTAACGAAGCTCTTCGAGCGCGTGGTGGAGCAAGGTACCGGGCAGGCGGCCGCCGTTGAGGGCTACAGAGTGGCTGGTAAGACCGGCACGGCACAAAAGTTTGATATCGAGGCGGGCAGGTACGCCCGCGACCGATACGTGGCAAGTTTCATAGGCTTCGTCCCGGCGAAGGCTCCTGCCTTTGCCATGCTAGTTCTGGTGGATGAGCCGCGCGGAACGGCATACGGGGGCACAGTAGCAGCTCCTGTCTTCGCCCGAGCGGCACGCCAGATCTTGCGCTACCTCAACATTCCCACCACCCGCGGGCGGCTGATTGCGGCGTACGATCCCATCCTTCTAGACGACGCGTCGCCGTCAGCCGTCCGCCCCTCCTTATCTAAGAAAGAGGGGCTTCAGTGGGTGAGCCGGGCATTGGCCGCAGAGGGGACGAAAAAGCCCGGCCGGTGAGAATGTGGAGGCTGTTACGGCATCAGGGGCGCCGCCTCCGTAAGGGCGGGCCGCAGATGCCGGGGGGCAATGCGGGTGGATATCACCTCCCTGCTCACAGGCGTGGAGGTCCTTGCCGTTCAAGGGCGTCTTGACCGTGAGGTCTCGACCGTAGTCTTTCATAGCGACGATGTGGGCCCCGGGGCGTGCTTTATCGCCGTACGAGGAACAACGGCCGATGGGCACAGCTTCATTCCGGAGGCGGTCCAAAAAGGAGCCGCGCTCATCGTCGCCGAAGGAGAGGTCCCCGCCGGGGCCTTGCATCCTCACGACGGCGAGGAGGCCACGCTGGTGGTGGTGCCCGACACGCGACGCGCTCTGGCCCTGGTGGCCACGAACTTCTACGGCGAACCATCCCGCCGGCTCGCCCTCATCGGGGTGACCGGAACAAACGGCAAGACGACGACCTCGCTGCTCATCGACAGCGTCCTGCGCGCGGCGGGTGTGCGAACGGGCTTGTTGGGCACCCTCTTCTATCGCTTCGGAGACGAAGAGGCGTCGGCCCTACACACCACCCCCGAGGCCCCCGTCCTCCAGGGGGCGCTGGCCCGCATGGTGGAGGAAAATTTGACTTATTGTGTATTAGAGGTTAGCTCCCATGCCCTCGTTCTTCAGCGTACGGTCGGGTGCGTCTTCGAGTCCTGTGTGTTCACCTCATTCAGCCAGGATCACCTCGACTTTCACCTCTCCCTGGAGGATTATTTCCTGGCCAAAGCGAAGCTCTTTAACGAATACGCCTTTCGCACGGCCATTCTCAACGCCGATGACCCTTGGATCGCCAGGCTCCTCCACCCTGATCGCCGGGATCTGATGACCTACGGCTTGGAGGGGAAGGCCGACGTCTCGGCCTCTGGCATCGAGATGTCTGTCAAGGGGATCCGATTCACCGCCGCCACACCGGCGGGGACGCTCCGGGTCGAAAGCCCACTTATCGGCCGTCACAACGTATATAATATGCTGGCGGCCGTCTGCGTGGGGCTGCAGGCGGGCATAGAGCCTGCGACCATCCGGGAGGGTCTGGAGTCCTGCCGGGCCATTCCCGGGAGATTCGAGCGGGTGGAGGCCGGTCAGGACTTCACCGTCGTTGTCGATTACGCCCACACCGACGACGCGCTTAGAAACGCCCTGGAAGCGGCCCGCTCTCTCGAGCCGGCCCGCCTTGTAGCGGTCTTTGGCTGCGGCGGCGACCGCGACCACCTCAAGAGGCCCAAAATGGGTTCCGTGGCGGCCACCTTCGCCGACGAGGTCATTGTCACCAGCGACAATCCCCGCACCGAAGACCCTGACGCCATCATCGGCCAGATTCTCGCCGGGATCGACGAGGTGCCGGGCGCGCGGAAGCGGACCGTCGTTCTTCCCGACCGGCGGGAGGCCATTGCGGAGGCCGTGGGGCGGGCCCGAAAGGGCGACTTCGTCCTCATCGCCGGCAAAGGGCATGAGACCTACCAGATTATTGGTGCGGAGCGACTCCCGTTTGACGACCGGGAGGTGGCCCGCCAGGCCCTGGAGGCCCGACAGTCCCATAGGGTGGTGCCATGAGCCGCTACACGCTAAAAGAGCTAGAGCAGGCTACGGGCGGAAGCCTGCTCGGTGGTGAGTCCGAGGGCGAGGCGGTTGGGGTCTCCATTGACACCCGGACCCTGAAGCCCGGCCAGCTCTTTTTCGCCCTGCGGGGCGAGAACCATGACGGCCATGCCTTCCTGCACGAGGCCTTTACGGCTGGGGCGGCGGGGGCCGTGGTGGACGACGCTTCTTCGCTGGAGGGGTTGCGCAACGACAATGGGCGGGCCGGCGGTCGGAACGTGCCGCCCCTCGTTTTGGTTGAGGATACCCTTCGGGCCCTCCATGCGCTGGCCGCATTCAATCGGTCCCGCCACCCGGTGCCTCTGGTGGCCATCACCGGCAGCAACGGCAAAACGACCGTCAAGGAGATGACCGCCGCGTGCTTGGCGACCAGGTTCACGACTTTGAAGAGTGAGGCGAGCTTCAACAACCACATCGGGCTGCCCCTGACTCTGGCCCACCTCGATGCGACCCACGAGGTCGCGTGCACGGAGATCGGGATGAACCACCCCGGCGAGATTGCCGCCCTGAGCGCACTGGCCGAGCCCAAGGTGGGGGTCGTGACGAACGTTGGTGAGGCCCACCTCGAATTTCTCAAGACCGTCGAGGGTGTCCAGGCGGCAAAAGGAGAGCTAATCGAGGCCCTTCCGCCTGACGGCATCGCTGTGCTTAATGCCGACGACCCCCTGACCCTGGCCTTGAGCGCCCGGGCGCCCGACCGCATAGTGACGTTCGGTCTCGGAGCTGAGGCCGAGGTCACCGCCGAGGCGCCCGAGGAACTGGGGGCCGAGGGCGTCCGGTTTACCCTCGTGGCGGGCGGCGCGAAGTCTCCCGTTTCCCTCAGGGCTCCGGGGGCCCACAATGTAATGAACGCGCTGGCGGCTGCGGCTGCGGCCCTCGCCTTGGAAGTTCCGGTGGAGGCAATCCCCCGGGGCCTGGAGAACGTCGAGCTGCCGAAGATGCGGATGGAGCGGATGGCCGTCGGGGGTTGGACGGTCATCAACGACGCATACAACGCCAACCCCGCCTCGACACGGGCGGCGCTGCAGACCTTCGTTACAATGAAGGGCTCCGCCCCCGGTGGATTTTGCTTCGGCGAGATGCGCGAGCTGGGTCCGAACGCCCCGGAGGCTCACGCCGAGATGGGTCGGCTCGCGGTGGTGGACGGGGTGGAGGTGCTCGTCACCGTGGGGCCGGTGGCCGCCGAGGCGGCCCGGGCGGCCGAGGCGGCGGGCTTGCCTGCCAGCCAGGCGGTCCGGTGTGACGACCACGCTGAGGCGGCTGATGCCCTCAGGGACCTGGTGCCTGAGGGGGGCTGGATCCTGGTCAAGGGCTCGCGGGGCTCGGCCATGGAGCGGGTCGTGGAGCTCTTGGTCAAGAAGGAGGAGGAAGGCTGATGCTCTACCATCTCCTCTACCCTCTGAAGGACTACTTCATTGGATTCAACGTCTTCCGGTATATTACATTCCGGGCCTCCTACGCCCTTCTGACCGCGATGGCGGTGAGCCTTGTGTTGGGGCCGGTCCTCATCGCCTTCCACCGGCGCTACTCCCTGGGCGAGTCCATCCGCGACGATGGCCCTAAGACCCACCTGACGAAAGAGGGGACACCGACCATGGGCGGGACGCTCATCCTCCTGGCCCTGTTCGTCTCCGTCATCCTGTGGGCGGACCTCACCAACAAGTACGTCTGGTTGCTCCTCTATACGGCTGTCGGTTTCGGCCTCATCGGCTTCGCCGACGATTACCGCAAAGTCATCCTCAAGGAGAAGAAGGGCCTGGGGGTGCGGGAGAAGCTGGCGGCCCAGTGTGTTGTGGCGCTCGGTGTGGCGTGTTTCCTATACTTCGACCCCCACGGCCACCCCTTTGTGTCTCACCTGACGATTCCCTTCTTCAAGCGGGCGGTGCCGGACCTGGGCCTGTTTTACATCCCCTTTGTCGTGCTGGTCATCGTGGGGGTGAGCAACGCCGTCAATATCACAGACGGGCTCGATGGGCTGGCCATCGGGCCGGTGATAATTGCCACCGTCGCATACGTGGTCATCGCCTACGTGACGGGCCACAGCGGGTTTGCCAAGTACCTCAACATCATCCATATCCGGGGCGCGGGCGAGGTGGCGGTCTTCGGGGCCGCCATGATCGGGGCGGGCCTAGGCTTTCTCTGGTACAACTCCTATCCGGCCGAGATTTTCATGGGAGATGTGGGCGCCCTGGCCCTAGGGGGCCTGCTGGGCACGGCGGCGGTAATTACCAAACACGAACTCCTGCTGTTGGTGGTGGGGGGGCTGTTCGTCATCGAAGCCCTATCGGTCATCCTGCAGGTTGCGTACTTCCGATGGAGCGGGGGCAAGCGAATCTTCAAGATGGCTCCCCTCCACCACCATTTTGAGGTCAAGGGCTGGGAGGAGCCGAAGGTGATCGTCCGGTTCTGGATAATCGCCATCGTCCTCGCCCTGCTGAGCTTATCTACCCTGAAGTTGCGTTAGGGGAGAAGCCGTGAAGACCATCGAGCAGAGCGCGTACGCCCGAAGCTTAAACGGCCGCCGAGTTGTGGTGGTCGGTCTGGGGCGGACGGGTGTCGCGACTACAAGGCTCCTGGCGGGCCTAGGGGCCCGGGTGACCGTCTCGGACGCCAAGGCCTCCTCGGAGCTCGGCGAGGCGGCGGCGGCTCTTCCCGATGGTGTGGAGTCCGCCTTCGGCGGCCACCCCCTGGAGCTCTTCCGCCGGGCCCATCTGGTGGTGACGAGCCCCGGGGTCGCGTGGGACGCCCCACCCCTGGCGGCGGCCCGGGAGGCCGGGGTGGAGGTTATCAGTGAGATTGAGCTGGCCTGGCGGCTCCTGGACATCCCTTGGGTGGCGGTGACCGGCTCCAACGGGAAATCGACCACCACCACGCTCATCGGACAGATGGCCCAAGCCGCGGGCCTGCGGGTGGTAGTGGGCGGCAACATTGGCACCCCGGTGGCGGGCCTCGTCGAAGAGGCGGCCGACGCCGACTATCTATTGGCCGAGGTATCCACCTTTCAGATCGAGGGGGTCCGGGACTTTCGGCCCTCGATCGCTTTGGTCTTGAACGTTACGGAAGATCACCTCGACCGCCACGGCTCATTCGGGGCCTATGCGGATCTCAAGCGGCGCATCTACGCCGCCCAGGGGATCACCGACAGTGTGGTGCTCAACGATGGCGACCCTCTTCTGCTCGGCTGGGGGCGGGAGGGGCGAAGCCGTCGATTCGCCTTCCGCGCCGATGGGCCCGTTGACCGGGGCGCTTTCCGCCATGGGGAGGAGGTCCGCTGGAGGGAGAATGGTCGTGAAGAGCACTTGTACGGACTGGAGGCCCTCTCGGCGGATGCTAAGCGGAACGTGGAAAACGTTCTTGCGGCCACCTGCGTGGCCTTCTTGATGGGTGTCGCACCCGATCAAATGGTCGAGGTGCTGGGGCGCTTCGTCGGGCTCGAGCACCGGATGGAGGAGGTGGCCACCATCGAAGGGGTGACCTTCATAAACGACAGCAAAGGTACAAACGTCGGGGCCGTTATGAACGCCCTTAAGAGCGTGGATCGGCCCGTCGTCCTCATCGCCGGAGGGCAAGACAAGGGGAGCGATTTCTCCCCCCTCTGCGGGCTCGTATCTAAGAAGGTCCGGGCTGTCGTCCTCATAGGGGAGGCGGCCGAGCGCCTTTCGCTGATTTTGAACGGATACGCCTTCGTCGAGCGGGCCGAAAACCTTGAGGCGGCTGTTAGCACGGCATTTTTGATGGCCAAGCCCGGAGATGTTGTGCTCTTGAGTCCGGCGTGCGCCAGTTTCGATTCGTTTCGGGATTTCGAGGAGCGTGGCCTCTCTTTCAAGGCCGCGGTGAAGGGGCTGCGATGAAAAGGGTGTTGACGCTTCCCGAAAAGGCCCGGGTTGACCCCGTCATCCTCTTTACGGTCCTTATGCTGCTCACCGTGGGGCTGGTGATGGTAAACAGCTCGAGCGCCATCGTCGCCCTCGAGCGCTACAAGGACACCTACTACTTCGTGAAGCGCCAGTCCGTCTGGCTCGCCCTCGGGCTGGTGGCCATGGGGTGCGCCGCCGTCGTGAACCTGGAATGGGTCAAGCGCTGGACGATGCCCGCCGTTGTCGTTGTGGCCGCCCTATTAGGGTTAGTGCTGATACCTGGGGTCGGCCGCGCTGTGGGAGGCGCGCAGCGGTGGCTGCCCGTTGGCCCTCTGTCCGTCCAGCCCTCGGAATTTGCGAAGCTCGTCTGTGTGCTGTATCTCGCCCGCTGGCTCGCCGGCCGGGAGGATTGTAGGCGCGAGGCGTTGTCTGTCTACCTCAAGGGAATGGTCGTGCCGGGCATCCTCGTGGCCCTCGTTTTGGTCGAGCCCGACCTGGGCACGGCCATCCTCATCGGCGCCGTGGTGGCGGTCATGCTCGTCCTGGGGGGGATACCGTGGAGCTACCTCGCGGGGGCGGCCGCAGCCGTCGTGCCAGTCCTGGCGGTCGCCGTGGCCTCAGCCGGATACCGCCGCCGCCGCCTCCTGTCCTTCTTGAACCCCTGGGCCGACCCCTCGGGCACGGGCTTTCAGATGGTCCAGTCCTACCTGGCCCTGGGCCGGGGCGGGCTTTTCGGCCAGGGCCTGGGCCGGGGCACCCAGAAGCTCTTCTACCTGCCCGAGGCGCACACCGATTTCATCTTCGCCGTTGTGGGAGAAGAGTTGGGGTTCATTGGCGCAACGGGGCTCTGTTTGCTCTTCGGCATTCTAATCTGGCGGGGCCTTCGTCTCGCTTCCCGATACCCCGATGCCTACGGAGCCTACCTTGCCGGGGGATGTACGGCGTTCATCGCCCTGCAGGCCCTCATCAACATGGGGGTCGTCGTGGGGTTGCTGCCCACCAAGGGGTTGCCTTTGCCGTTCATCAGCATAGGTGGCTCCTCGCTGGTGGTCACCTGCCTGGCCGTGGGGCTCCTGTTGAATCTATCGCGCCGGGCCGAGCGGTCGGGAGGGCTCCGCTGATGCGCGTGCTCATTGCCGGCGGAGGCACGGGAGGGCATCTCTACCCGGGGATCGCCATTGCCAAGGAGTTTCTCCGACGGGAGCCTGCTGGAGAGGTGCTCTTCGTTGGCACCAGGAACGGGCTCGAGGCGACCGTCGTGCCCCGCGAGGGCTTCAACTTGGAGACCATCACGGCGAGCGGCGTCGTCGGCAAGAGCGCACCCGCCCGTCTGGCGGGGGCGGCCCGCCTTCCCGTGGG
The DNA here is from genome assembly GCA_022562795.1 of Nitrospinota bacterium. Lineage (GTDB taxonomy): Bacteria > JADFOP01 > JADFOP01 > JADFOP01 > JADFOP01 > JADFOP01. Next base: position 10,511 of record JADFOP010000033.1, on the reverse strand, counting down.
GATCGCCCAGGCATGGAAAATTGTGGGGCGCTTCCGGCCGGACCTAGCCGTCGGTGTCGGCGGCTACGTCGCTGGGCCTGCCATCTGGGTGGCGGCCAAGCGAGGGGTGCCGGTGCTCCTCCAGGAGCAAAACTTCTATCCGGGGGTGACGAACCGCTGGCTCGCTCGCCTGGCCCGCGTCATATGCGTGGCCTTCGCCGAGAGCAGCCAGTTCTTCCCGGCCGATAAGGTTGTGGTGACCGGCAACCCCCTCCGGCGCGAGTTGGTCGACGCCGTCGCCCAAGACCGCCTTGTTAGGCGCGAGCCTCCGTGGACCTTGCTCGTCTTCGGCGGCTCCCAGGGCTCGGTCCGCCTCAACCGGGCTATGGGTGAAGCCCTGGGAGCGCTGATGGACTACCAAGGCCGTCTGCGCATTGTCCATCAGGCTGGCCACCGCCACCACCAGGAGGTCAAGATGACTTACGAAGCCTGGCCGGGCGGGGCCGAGGTGGAGCCCTTCTTCTACGACATGGCCGCCCGCTACCGGGAGGCCGACCTGGTCGTCTGTCGGGCGGGGGCAATGACGGTGGCTGAGGTGCTGGCCGCTTTGTTGCCGGCCATCCTCGTCCCCTTCCCCCACGCCGCCCACCGACATCAAGAGATCAACGCCCGTGCGGTGGAGGCCCATGGGGCGGCCGAGGTTCTGCTCGACGAAGAGTGCGACGGCCCGAGGCTCGCTTCATCGGTGCGGCGATTGCTGGAGGAGCCCGAACGGCGAGAGTCGATGGTGGCGGCCTGCCGACGGCTCCGGGTCACGGATGCGGCCGAGCGGATCGTCGACTTGGGGCTCAAACTCATTAAGGAGGCGGCTTGAGGCAATGCTAGGCAAAACCCAGCAGGTTCATTTCGTTGGGATCGGCGGGATCGGCATGAGCGGAATCGCCGAGGTCCTCCTCAATTTGGGCTACAGGGTTAGCGGCTCTGACCTCGAGGAGACGCCCATCACGCGTCGGCTCGCGGAGCTGGGCGCCACCGTCGTCGGCTTCCACAGCGCGGAAAACGTGGGTGAGGCGGACGTTGTCGTCATCTCCTCGGCCGTGGGGCCCGACAACGTTGAGGTGGAGGCGGCCCGGGAGCGCAAGATTCCCGTCATCCGCCGGGCGGAGATGCTCGCCGAGCTGATGCGAATGAAGTACGGCATCGCCATTGCCGGCACCCACGGCAAGACTACGACCACGAGCCTCGTGGCGAGCGTGCTCAGCCACGGGGGTCTCGACCCGACCATTGTAATTGGCGGGCGCCTAAATGTGTGGGGAACCAACGCGCGGCTAGGACAGGGCCGCTATCTGGTGGCGGAGGCCGATGAGAGCGACGGCTCCTTTCTCAACCTTTCGCCCACCGTGGCCGTGGTCACAACCATCGATGAGGAGCATCTCGATTTCTACCGCGACCTGGCCCACCTTCAGGAGACGTTTTTATCGTTCATTAACAAGGTTCCGTTCTACGGGCTCGCCGTCCTATGTCTTGATGAGCCCCACATCCAGGAGCTCATCCCGAGGATTGAGAGGCGGGTTGTCACCTATGGGTTGTCGAGCCAGGCGGACTTTCTGGGTAGCGAGATTGAGCGCAAGGGCGCCGAGACGAGTTACACGGCGAGGTATCAGGGCCGACCCCTCGGTCGCGTGCGGCTCCAAATTCCGGGGGTCCACAACGTATTGAACAGCCTTGCCGCTGTCGCGGTGGGATTGGAGCTGGATTTGGACTTTGGCGTCATTGCCGATGCTCTGGCCGAGTTCGGCGGCATCGAGCGCCGCTTCCAAATCAAGGCCGAGCTACAGGGGGTAATGGTTGTGGACGACTACGGACACCACCCGGCGGAGATCCGAGCGACTCTGAAGGCAGCCAAGGACGGCTGGGGCGAGCGCCGCCTGGTGGTAGTCTTCCAACCACACCGATACAGCCGCACCCAATACCTCCTCAGGGACTTCTTCTCGGCCTTTAACGAGGCCGATGTGCTTATCACCACCGGTATATACCCCGCTGGGGAGGCCCCTATCCCTGGGGTCAGCGGCCGACAGATCCACGAAGGGGTGAAGATGCATGGGCACCGGGATGTCTCCTACGTCGAGGACGTGAGCGACGTTCTCCCTCTCCTGGAGGAGCGGTTGCGACCGGGCGATTTGCTGCTCACCCTCGGGGCGGGCGATGTCTGGAAGGTGGGCGAGGCCCTCATCGCTAGTATGGGAGAGGATGGGTGAGGGTATGACGGTGACCGCTCATGCCGATTTTAGCGCCACGGCTCTCTATAGGCGCCTTGAGGCCGAAGGGCGAGGGCAGCTCTGGGCCGCTAAATCCATGGCCCCACATACGACTTTTAGGATTGGGGGGTCGGCGGACCTCTTTTATGCCCCGGCCGATAAGGAGGACTTGGCGGCTGCGGTTCGCATCTGCCGAGAGATGGGCGAAGGATACGTCGTGCTGGGCGGCGGGAGCAACCTCTTGGTGCGAGACGGCGGTATCCGGGGCCTCGTTCTCCATCCGGCCCCGGCGCTTAAGCGATGCTGGCTCGTTGAGCAGAACGAGGACGAAGGGGTGCTTGCCGCCGAGGCGGGAGTGGCCGCCTCGACCCTTGTGGCCACGGCGGCCCGCCGCGGGCTTACCGGACTGGAGTTTGCAGTCGCCATCCCGGGCACCGTGGGCGGGGCCTTTAGAATGAACGCCGGCACCCCAGAGGGGGAGGTTGGAGATCGGGCAATCGGGGTCGAGGTGGTAGACCGGGAGGGCGAGCTTCGGTGGCTTACCAAAAAGGAATGCGGCTTCGCCTACCGGCAGACGGCCTTTCCACCGGACTCCATCATCGTGGAGGGCCGCTGGCGGCTTCCCGTCGCTAACCCGGCCGACATACAGAAAGTCATGAAGAGCATGACCCGCGAGCGGCTAAGGAGACAGCCGGTGGGCGAGGCCTGCGCAGGAAGCATGTTTAAGAATCCGCCGGGCGACCACGCAGGCCGCCTAATCGAGGAGGCCGGCTGCAAGGGCCTCACCGTCGGTCGGGCCCAGGTCTCCACCAAGCACGCCAACTTCTTCATCAACACGGGCGGGGCGACTGCCGCAGAGATCGAAACTCTAATCGCAGAGGTCCGGAGCATGGTTGAGGCCTCATCGGGGGTTGCCCTGGAGCTAGAGATCAGGGTCGTCGGAGAGCCTGGATGATAAAGGTGAAGCGCAAGAAGAAGGGGCTGTCCTCTGGGCGGGCGCAGGCCCGGAAGCGCCGATGGGGCCTCTTTAAGAGGCGCGTGTCGCGCTGGCTCGATCCCGCCCGCGCGGCCATCTGGTGGGGGCGGGTGCTCCTCAAGGTCGGCGGGCCCGTGGCCGCAGTGGTTGCGCTCGTCTGGGCGGCAACGGTGATTGGCGCTTCGTCGCCGCTCTTTCTGGCATCCGATATCGAGGTCCGGGGGCTTAAGAACCTTGAGCGGGAGGGACTGCTAAAGCGGACGGGGCTGGAGCCGGCTCCGAACCTCTTGGCGCTGGATTTGAGCGAGGCAACCTCCCGCCTGCTCGCCGAGCCGTGGGTTGAAAGGGTCAAATTGGAACGTCATTTGCCAGGTCGCCTCATTGTAGAGGTGGTCGAGCGGGAGGCGGTTGCGGTGGTGAGGGCCCCGGGCCGGAGTGGTGCTGTGGAGGTCCTGGTGGATGGAGAGGGCATGGTGCTTCGGGCTGCAGAGGCCGATGACCGCCTTCGCTTTCCCGTTCTAGTTGGCGCTCGAGGCCCGGCGCCGAATCCGGGCATCCGTTTTGCCGATCCGAAGGTCGCCTCCGGCCTGGCTGTTCTCCAGGCGACCGAAGGTTTGCCCCTCATGGGGCGGCGGTCCCTCGCCGTGGTCGATTGTACTTATACGGGCCGCATCGTCCTCAAGGGACGGGGCAGTCAAGCCGTCGTGGCGGTGCGTGGAGGGGATCTGGAGAAGAAATTCGCCCGTCTCAAGACGCTTGCGGCGGAGCTTAAGCGTCGCCACGGGAACATTCGATACATCGATCTTTCGTTTGACAGACGGGTCATCGTCAAGAGCGGTGACAAGGACAAAGGGGTCTGATCGGACGAACACGGCTGACCCGGAAGCGGGCTAGCCTCGAAGAAAGGAGGTGAGAAAATGACACGAAGAGGAGAAATGGTTTGTGGCCTGGACATCGGGACGACCAAGATTTGTGCGATCATCGGCGAGCCCGGCGAGGACGGCCAACTCGATATAGTAGGCATCGGCACCCATCCCTCCAAGGGGCTTCGCAAGGGCGTGGTGGTTAATATCGAAAGCACGGTAGAGAGCGCCAAGGGCGCCGTGGAGGAGGCCGAACTCATGGCTGGGGTCGATGTGGAGAGCGTCTACGTGGGAATTGCCGGGGGCCACATAAAGGGTTTCAACTCCCACGGCATAATCGCCATCAAGAATAGGGAGGTGACCCAGCCCGACATCGATAGGGTCATCGATGCCGCCAAGGCGATCGCCATGCCCCTCGACCGGGAGGTCATCCACGTCATTCCCCAGGAGTACCTTATCGACGACCAGGACGGGATTCGAGAGCCCCTCGGTATGAGCGGGGTGCGCCTGGAAGGGAAGGTCCACATCGTGACCGCAGCGGTCACGAGCGCCCAGAACATCGTCAAGAGCGTCAAAAAGGCTCAGCTTCGGGTCAATGACATCATTCTCGAGCAGCTGGCTTCGGCCGAGGCCGTCTTGACCCCCGACGAGAAGGAGCTTGGGGTCGCGCTGGTGGACATTGGTGGCGGAACGACCGATATAGCCGTCTTCATAGACGGATCGGTTAAGCACACTGGTGTGCTGGCCATAGGCGGCAGCCACATTACGAACGACATCGCCATTGGTCTGAGGACGCCTACGGTCGAGGCCGAGCGGATTAAGAAGAAGTTCGGCTGCGCTATGACGGCCCTCGTCCATGAAAACGAGACCATCGAAGTGCCGTCGGTTGGCGGCCGCGAGCCCCGCGTCATCCACCGACGGGTCCTCTCCGACATCGTTCAGCCGCGGGCCGAGGAGGTCTTCGGCCTCGTGCGCATGGAAATTATCAAGAGCGGCTACTACGAGCAGATTCCATCGGGGGTTGTCTTGACCGGCGGCAGCAACATAATGGAGGGCATGGTCGAGGTCGCCGAGCGGGTCTTTGAGCTGCCGGTCCGCCAAGGCGTGCCGCTCGGTGTCGGGGGCCTCGTGGATATCGTCAACAGCCCCATGTACGCGACCGGAGTGGGCTTGGTCCTCTACGGGATGCGTCAGACGGAGAATAACGGATCGGGTTTCTTCGGGGACCGCAACCTATTCAACAAGGTTTTCCAGCGGATGAAGTCCTGGGTCAGCTCCGTGGTCTAAGCCACGCAGGGGCTCAGGTAGTTTGAGATGCGCGGAGGGTCGTAAACAGGAGTCGAAGCGCAAAGGAGGTATACGATGGTGTTTGAGTTTGTGGTAGAGCCATACTTGACGGCGGATATCAAGGTCATTGGTATCGGAGGCGGTGGCGGGAACGCCGTCAATACGATGATTGCCGCCAGCCTTGGCGGGGTGGATTTTATCACCGCCAACACAGATGTCCAGTCGCTCTCGGCCTCGACCGCGCCGCAGAAGCTACAGCTCGGCGCAACGTTGACCCGGGGCCTTGGAGCCGGATCGAACCCGGAGACCGGCCGCCGGGCGGCCATCGAGGATGCCGAGAAAATCTCCGAGATATTGGAAGGCGCCGACATGGTCTTCCTCACCGGCGGCATGGGGGGAGGCACGTGCACCGGGGCGGCCCCGGTGATAGCTCGGATTGCCCGGGAAATGCATGCCCTCGTTGTGGCGGTGGTCACCAAGCCGTTCCTCTTTGAGGGCAAAAAGCGGATGAAGATTGCCGACCAGGGCATTGCAGAGCTCAAGGCGGAGGTGGACACGGTCATCACCATCCCCAACCAGAGGCTGCTCAATGTGGTCAGCAAGGATACACCCCTGACCGAGGCCTTCAGGATTGCCGACGACGTGCTCCGCCAGGCGGTCCAGGGCATCAGTGACCTGATCACCGTGCCGGGCCTCATCAACCTCGATTTCGCAGACGTCCAGACCATCATGGGCGAGATGGGCATGGCTTTAATGGGTGCTGGAAGCGCAGTCGGCGAGGGCAGGGCCGTCGAGGCGGCCCAGCGGGCTATCTGCAGCCCCCTGCTGGAGGAGAGCTCGATTGACGGCGCTCACGGAGTGCTTATCAACATCACGGGCGGCCCAGACCTGAGCCTATTCGAAGTCAACGAGGCTGCAAACATCGTCTTCGAGGCTGCCCACGAAGATGCCCACATCATATTCGGCAGCGTCATCGACGAGGATATGGGCGATGAAATCCGGGTCACCGTAATCGCCACCGGGTTCGGCAGCCCGCCGGCGAAGGTCCTGGTCTCCGGCGCGGAGGCGCTGGAGTATGGTAATGGGCCCCGCCTGAAGGTGGTTGGGGGAGATAGCTACTCTCTTTCCCCTCTGTCGACAGACGATGAGTCGGCCCCCAAGGAGTCGGAAATGGCTCCCCCCGCCGGGGACGTGGACTTCCTCTCGTACGATGAAAAGGAGTGGGATGTGCCCGCGTTTCTTCGCAAGCAGGCCGATTGAGGAAAGGCTGACGTTGACTTTTTACTCTCTTCACGCTACGTTTTATGCGTGATACCGTGGAAGCTACGTCAAAAAGACTTACAGCTGCTCGCCGATGAGGTCAACACGGTCTACAAAGACCACGGGGGGCGCATCCGGGTTGCTCTAGCCTTCCCCAATTCCTACTTCGTGGGGATGAGCAATCTGGGGATGCAGGTCGTCTACGGCCTCCTAAACGACCGTGACGATGTGGTGTGCGAGCGGGTCTTCATGCCCGAGCCCGACGATGTATCTGTCTACGCCGACGGGCGAGGTGTGCTGAGCAGCTTAGAAAGCTCCACCCCCTTAAACTCCTTTGATATTGTCGCCTTCAGCCTGTGCTACGAACAGGACTACGTGAACGTCCTGAAGATGCTCGACTGGGGCGGGATCTCCCCGAGGCGGGAGGAGAGGGCTGAAGAGGCCCCATTGGTCATTGGCGGGGGCATCTGCGTCTTCTACAATCCCGAGCCGCTGGCCGACTTTTTCGACTTATTCTTGGTGGGCGAGGCTGAGGCGCAGCTGGACGGCTTTCTGTCCCGTTGGCAGGAGTCCGTGAGCGCCGGGGCCGGCCGGGCCGAACTGCCGGAGGCTCTACGCGACCTCCCCGGCCTCTATTTTCCCGCCGGATACGACGTCGCATACGCTGAAGACGGTACGGTGGCGGAGGTCACACCCAAGCCCGGCTATCCGGCCGTGGTAACCAAGCAGCAGGTGGTTGATTTCGAGGAGCGGGGGGCGGTGACACAGATCGTCACCCCGCATACCGAATTCGGCGGGATGTACTTGATCGAGGCGAACCGGGGCTGCGGGCGGCGGTGCCGCTTCTGCGTGGTCGGATACGTTGCGTCCGATGCCCGATTCCCCTCTAAGGAGCACATTCTAGGGCGTGTCCGAGAGGCTCTCGTCACCCACGAGCGAGTGGGCCTGCTGGGCCCGAGCGTTTTCGACCACCCTCAGGTGGAAGAGATTGTCGAAGAAGCGGTCGCCATGGGGGCGCAGGTCTCCATCTCGTCGCTCCGGCTCAACTCGCTTTCAGAAAGGCTCCTGGAGGCCCTCAAGGCCAGCGGCCACAGGACCATTACCCTGGCCCCGGAGGCGGGAAGCGACCGGCTCCGTGATGTCATCTTCAAACCCGCCGGCGAGGAGGAGATCCTGGAAAAGGTCGCTCTCGTTGCGCGGGGCGGCTTTCCGAACCTCAAACTCTACATCATGATTGGGCTCCCTGGTGAGACGGACGCGGACATCGAGGACCTGATCCGCCTGACCAAGCGGTGCAAGCACACCATGCTGGCCGAGAGCAGGAAGACCGGCACCTTAGGGCGCGTAACATTGAGCGTCAACCCCTTTATCCCCAAGGCCCAAACCCCCTTCCAGTGGGATGAGTTTTTCGAGATAAAACGATTGGAGGCGAAGCTGAAAACCCTTCGGCGGGCCCTCGGCAAGGTGCCGAACGTTGAGGTGACCTACGAGCTGCCGAAGTGGTCCTACGTCCAGACGGTCCTTTCGGTGGGCGACCGCCGGGTCGGCAGGCTCTTAGAGAGGGTCGTTGAAGAAGATGGCAACTGGGGCAGGGCACTACGAACCCACCCGATCAATCCCGACTTCTACGCCCACCGCGAACGGTCCTATGAGGAGCGCCTCCCGTGGGACCACATCGTCTCGGGGCTTTCCAAGGAGAAACTCATCGCCCAGCGAAAGCGGGCATACGACTTGGCGTCCGCTTCTACCGTGGCATGACGACCTCGAACACCTTTCACGATAATGAAGGCCTCGTCTATGTAACGGCCCCCGCTCTGGAGGCCTTTGAGGGGTTTTCCCACGCCTTCTCCACCCGATTGGGAGGCGTCTCAACGGGGCCCTTCGCCTCATGCAACCTCGGGATGGCTCCAGGCGAAGAGAGTGCCAACGTGGTGGAGAACCGCAGGCGGCTCTTCAAGGCTTTACGGCTGCCCCACGGGCCGCTTACGACGGTCAATCAGGTCCATTCGGCCGAGGTCGTGGCCGTCCGCCCGCCGGCCGCAAGGGGGGCGACCGGCAGGGATGCCGACGCCATGGTAAGCGACTGCGTTGAGGTCCCCCTGGCCGTCTTCCATGCCGACTGCCCTCCGGTCGTCTTCTACGACCCCCGTCGTCGGGCCTTAGGGCTCGCCCATGCCGGGCGCGAGGGCCTGAGGAAGGGTATCGCAAGAGGCCTGGTGAGGACCATGGTCAAGGAGCTTGGCAGCGACCCCTTGGACCTCCACGCCGCCATAGGCCCTGGCATTAGGGCCTGTTGTTACGAGGTGGGCCCCGAGGTGGAAGAGGCGTGGAAGACTTCTGTTCCCGGCTCCAGGGAGGTCTTCGTGCCAGGCCCTTCCGGCAGCGCCCATCTCGATCTGCCTGAAGCGATCGTACGCCAGCTCTGCGATGGGGGCGTCCCCAGAGACCAGATTTACGACACGGGCCTCTGCACCGCTTGCCGTACCGACACCTTCTTCTCCTACCGGGCTGAGGGGGCGACCACAGGCCGCCTCATGACGCTCGCAGTATTGCTTCCGACCCTCTCTTGACATCCCCTAAAAGTAATATACATTGTACACGAGTTTGTTCCCGCGCTCCTAAATCCGAATTAAAGATATAGTTTTCTGCCTTGGAGCCATTGGCGGCTCACAGGTGAGCACTCAACGTACAGGGAGGTTAAGAATATGTCTGAGCGTACCGTGACCCTGAAAGGAAACCCTTTCAATCTCGTCGGGCCCGAACTTGAGGTGGGCAGCGCCGCTCCCGACTTCACCGTGGTGGGAGGCGACCTTTCGACTGCTTCTCTGGCTGACTTACAGCAGGGCAAGACCCTCCTCATCGCAGCCGTGCTCTCGCTCGACACCCCCGTCTGCGACGAGGAGACCCGGCGATGGAGCGAGGAGACGGCCAACCTTCCGGAGACCGTCAATGTAGTGACCATCAGCTGCGACCTACCCTTCGCCCAGAAGCGCTGGTGCGACGCGACCGAGTGCGCCATCGATTGCTACAGCGACCACCGGGATACGAGCTTCGGCGAGAACTACGGGGTCCTCATCGGCGACCTCCGCGTCTTGGCCCGCTCCATCTTCGTCATCGCCCCCGACGGGACCATTGCGTACAAGGAGATCGTCCCCGAGGTCGCCGACCATCCCAACTACGAGGCCGCATTGGCTGCAGTCAAGGGCTAGCCTCAACCCACCCTTCAAAAGTTCTGCTTCAGACGAAACCGGGGAGCCCACCTCTACGGGCTCCCCGGCTTTGGTTGTGCGGGACTACTTCGTGGTGATCATTCGCCGCCCTGTGAGCCGGAGGCGATCCTTCGGCCGCTCCTCCAGGCTGGTGCTTCGGGTGAGCACTCCGGTGAAGGCGTCGGGGTCTTCCAGCACGCTTTCCGCCTCAACAAGACTGATGAGCTGGTCAACGTGAGACTGGACGTCCGCGTCAAACACGTTGCCTTTCTCGCCTGCGTCCACAAGGACGAGGGCCGGCTGCGCGAGGCCGAGGACGAAGTTCTCCTCCAGAGCGATCAACGCCTTCTTCCCCTCGGCGTCGTCCGAGAAGCTCTTCACGCCGTTGAAGCCGAGGTTGAAGCCGGGGAAGATGATGGGCGACGCCAGCGCCAGAAGCGCTACCAGGGCCGTGGTGGCCCAAATGGCAGGCCGGGCAAGCACCTGGTCTGTGATGATCCCCCAGATGCCGCCCCCGTCGCCCGAGCCCCCGCCAATGAACGGGACGCGCAGCCGGTTCACGTTGTCGCCCAGCAGGGCGAGCAGCGCCGGAAGCAGCGTCATCGAGATGATGATCGCCAGTACGACGACGACGATAGAGGCCAGTGCCAGGCTGGTGAAGATCACGTCGCGCACCAGG
>JADFOP010000032.1 GCA_022562795.1 Nitrospinota bacterium | reverse complement strand
GTTCGGATCGCAGAAGTACACATCGATGTCGGTGGCAAGGCTAAAACGCTTGTGATCGGTGAGTTCCTTACCTCGATCCCAGGTCAGCGACTTGTACAGTGTCAACGGCAACATAAAACTGACCCCCTTTTGTGCGGAAACGGCAAGATAAAAGTGACCCCCCTGATACTGTTTGAGCTCAGCCCGGTTTCTGCTTAACCAGGCGAATCGTGACTGGCCAGCGTAAGGACCCCGGCCTTTCTTTTGTCCTTGAGTCGGTAGCTGTCGCCCTTAATCTGTACCACGTGAGCGTGGTGCAGTAGTCGATCCAGCATCGCAGCTGTGAGCGCTGAGTTGCCAGCAAAGGTGCTATCCCACTCGCCGAACGACAAGTTCGAGGTCAAGATGATCGAGCCGTGTTCGTAACGCTTAGCGATCACCTGGAAGAACAGGTTGGCTTGATTACCTTGCAACGGTAAGTAGCCGACTTCGTCGATGATCAAAATGCTCGGCCCAAGTAATGAGCGGCGCATAAAATGATCGAACTGGCCCCGTTGTTGGGCTCTCTCAAGCTGCATCACCAGATCGGCTGCGCTGACGAATACGAGATTGTGGACGAAGGCTGGGGTGCGCGCCCCGTGCCGGTCGCTGTCGGCCCGCAACCGGGTCCCATCGATGATCAACTGCAGCAGCGCCTTCTCGCGCTTCTGGATATCCTTCATGTGGGCCGCTTCGTCGGCCTCGGTCCACGTCGTGCTCTGGAAAACATCCTCGCGCGCCTGCTGGGAGATCGTCGGGTAGTAACTGCGGTGCACCGCCGTGCCGACGAGCGCGCCCGACGTGAGTTTCATTCGACAGTTGAACAGGCGATCGCCCGGTCCCCCGACCGGGACCGATGTAATGCGGGCGCGGTAGCTCACTTCGACGACCTTCTTCCCGTCGAGCTTGACCGCTCCCTGCTTGATGAGCCGGTGGGCGCCGCGGCTCTTCCCGGTGATGACCTGGCCGGGCACAGCGAACACCTCCCGGCCCTGCTCCATGGCGCAGCGGGCGGTTATGAGGGAGCCGCTTTTGGCGGCCGCTTCCACCACGACGGTCCCTAATGCTAGACCGGCGATGATGCGGTTGCGTCGCGGAAAGTTGTGGGCTACCGGAGGAACGCCCATGGGAAACTCGGAAATCAGAGCCCCTCGCTCAGCGATGGCGTCGGCGAGCTCGCGGTGCTCTGCGGGGAATACAAGGTCGATGCCGCTGCCGTAGACGGCGAGCGTTCGCCCACCGGCGCTCAAAGCAGCTTGATGGACGAGGCCGTCGATGCCTCGGGCCAGCCCGCTCACCACGGTGAAGCCCAGGGACGCGAGTTCCCCTGCGAGACGCTCAGCCACCGAGCGGCCGTAAGCGGTGGGCCGCCGGCTTCCAACAACCGCGATGGCCAGCTGGTCGCTGGCCATTAGGGCGCCACGCACGTAGAGCACCGGCGGGGGATCGTAGAGGGTCACTAGCTGCGGCGGGTAGTCCTCGTCGTGGAGAGTACAAAGAGTTATGCCGGCCCTCTCGACGGCCGCCACCTCTCGCTCCAGGACCTCCTCGACCGGGAAGGTAGCGATGCGTCGGGCCAGCTCCCCACCGACCCCATCTACGGACCGAAGCTCACCTTGAGATGCCGAAAAGACGTGTTTTGGGGTTCCGAATGCCTCGATGAGCCTTTTAGAGGTGATGCTGCCAACGCCCGGCACGCAATTGAGCCCTATCCACCAGTAGCGCTCCTCCACCTTCAAGCCTCCACGAAGTCTGCGAGCGGGACCTCGGGCACGAGCCCCGCCTGGGCTCCATCGGCGAGGAGCCGCCGGACGGCCTCGCGGCCGTCGTCGCCGTAATCGAGCGTGTAATTGTTAACGTACATGCCGACGAAGCGGTCTGCATCGGCCTCATCCAGGCCCCGGGCATAGCCAAGGGCGTAGGCGAGGGCCTCTTTGCGGTTATCGAGCCCCCAGGCCACGCTGTCGCGGACCAGGCGGGCGAGGCGCCGCATTAGGTCGTCTCCCACATCGCGCCGGACGGCGTTGCCGCCAAGCGGCAGAGGCAGCCCCGTGGACTCCTTCCACCACTCACCCAAATCGAGGCAGCCCACTAGCCCCTCGTCGGCGTAGGATAGCTGGCCCTCGTGGATGAGCACCCCGGCGTCCACCTCGCCTCGTGAGACCGCCTCGCCAATGCGGTCGAAGGGAACCTGTACCGTGGCCACCGGGCCGAGACAGAGCCTTAGGGCCAGCCACGCCGATGTCCATGCTCCAGGGGTGGCGATTGTGGCTGCCTCTAGCTCCTCGCGCCCCATAGGCTTTCGAGCCACTACCAGAGGGCCATAGCCGTCTCCCATGCTCGCCCCGCAGGCCATAAGCGCGTAGCGGTCGGCCACGTAAGCGTAGGCGTGGATGGAGATTGCCGTGACCTCGTAAGCGCCCTCTCGGGCCTTTTGGTTGAGGGTCTCAATGTCTTCGAGGACGTGCTCTATGGCGAGCCCATCTGCCGGCACCGCGCCGGTCGCGAGACCGCAGAACATGAAGGCGTCGTCGGCATCGGGGCTGTGGGCCAGTCTGATAAGTCTCTCGGCGGCGGGCATCGCTCCCTCGTTGTAAGCCACGCGCTGGTGGGCGGGCCTTTCGAAGGGGCCAATGGTATCGAGCAAGCCGACTTTTGTCAATGCCTCTAACGGCAGGACCAGCATTCCCCTTCATCCAGGCCCGAAAGCAAGACGTGTCAGGCCCGCGGCCTCTTACCGCCGGCACCTCCCGTCCTTAGACACATTTGACACTTTTAGACACACTTTGGGTTTCTTTACAGGTGTTTAATCCGATATAATATTTTGATTATTAATAAGTTACCAGGAATTCGGACAGTCGAAGCGGCGGACAGGTGTCAAAGGGTGACAAAAGCCCCGATTTTACTTAATATATTGAATTTATTGCGATTATTGGAAATCGTAGTTTCCCGGAAAATGGACGACTGTAACGGAGGTGTCCAATTTCCGTAAGTGATTAAAATTGTAGGGACAGCTCCGCCTGAGACCCGCCTTAGGCGGACCGACTACCCTTAATATATTATCTGGTATCAGCAGCGATCTTTTTTGGGACCGGAACGACGGGAAGCACGGAGCTAGCCCTGACCCAGCGGACCTCATTTCACTTCTATGGTGGGGCCATCTTAATACTGTAAAAAAATACTTGCCGCCCTACAATAGAAATGGTAGACTAACTTTTCCATCAGTGGACCAATGAAAATTTGCCGTATCAGCGTAGGCCAAAACTCTTTGAAGAGCGGGGATGAGCGGTGTTATGCGGCGACGAACACGAGACAAACCCCCCCGATGAACAAGGAGAACAAGGGATGAATCCTGCCGCAACGAGTCGGATGCAATTACTGGCGCGCGCGGGGCTGGCCCTGGCGGCCTGTCTTCTACTATTGCCCACCCCTGGGCATGCCGTTACGCTGATTGTAACAGACGACACCTTCATCAACCTAAACAACCCCAACAAAAACTTTGGTTCGAGAAAGCAGATTAAGGTCGATGACCCCCACGATATCCGTGGCTTCGCGAAATTTGATCTTACAGTTCTGGGCAGCCTTACAAGCAACCAAATCGGCAAGGCAACCCTGAGGTTCTTCCTCAATAGGGTTAAGGTGGCAGGAAGCATCGACATTGAACGCGTTACGACTGATTGGGACGAGGGCACCCTGGACGCAAGCCCGCCCCCTTCGACCGCCCCACTCAGCCCCCCAGTCCTTATAGCTATAGCGAAAGCGGACCAGCGCACATTCGTCTTGGTCGATGTCACGAACTTGGTGAAGGACTGGCTTGACGGGACCGACAACTTTGGGATTGCCTTCCTGCCAGTATCCGCATCTGGCATCCGGATGGCTATGGACAGCAAAGAGTCTAGGCATACCAGCCATTCGATGGTGATTGAAGTTACGCAGGGGGGAGCTACCACCATCATCGGCGGGGGCATCGGCGACAAATTCCTTCCCGGGGACAACGACACCACCTACATGGGGATGTTCTTTGGAGACGACGATAGCGGTACTGAAACGGCTGTGAGGAACGTCATGCCGTTGGATGGCATAGTGAGTGACTTCCACGTCTTTGCCAATAATGATATCGGCGCCCCCGACGACGCGTTAGAGTTCACTATCCTCAGAAACGGGGCTGGCACAGATGTCGGCAGCGACGGCTCAGGCGGCTTCGACGCCACCGACTGCATAATTGACGGGACCGAATCCGACCCGAGGATATGCTCTGATACTACCGACTCCCAGTGCTTTGAAACAGGCGACCGCATATCCGTAGAGATAGTAGGGACAGGCGGCGACAGCCTAGCGGATGATGTATCGGTGAATTGGACCGCCGTGTTCACTCCTCAAACGTGCACGCCTTGATGTTGTTTCGGCGCTGAAGGGGTAACTTTTCAAGGGGTGGGGCCGAAAGGCCCCGCCCCTTTTTGTATTTGCAGGGGTCCGCTTAAGGTCCGCCTCAGGTTCGCCTTAGGCGGATGGGTATAAAGGGTGAGTCGCTGTTCGAAAGGCTCCATCCCCTTGCCTTTTACCGCCGGTTCCATATCTTAAGGAAAAGAGCAATTTGACAATGTTTTCTTATCTCCCAGGGAGGAACGAATGAGTTCGATAGATGTCGATAAGGTCATGGAGGCCCTGAGCCATGTGAACGACCCGGAGCTCCACCGGGACCTCGTGAGCCTCAACATGGTGAAAGACGTCCGGGTGGATGGCTCCAATGTGGCCCTCACGGTGGAGCTTACGACTCCTGCCTGCCCTATGAAGGGGGAGATTAAGAACCGGGTGGAGACGGCTCTGACGGCGGCTGGCGCGAGCGCCGTCGATCTCAACTTCGACGCCCGAGTCCCACAAGCCCGAGGCTCCAGCGAGAGGACGACCATCGAGGGTATCAGGAACATTATCGCCGTGGCCAGCGGAAAGGGCGGGGTGGGCAAGTCCACGACGGCGGTGAACCTCACCTTGGCCCTGGCCCAAACGGGGGCGAAGATGGGTCTGCTCGACGCCGACGTCTACGGCCCCAGCATCCCGACGCTGATGAAGCTCGAACACGCACCGCAGGTAAAAAGCCAGGACGATAAGATTATTCCGCTCGAGAGCTACGGCGTTAAGACAATTTCGATGGGCTTCCTTACGACCAAGGACACCCCCGTCATCTGGCGCGGGCCGATGATCCACAAGATCATGCAGGAGTTCATCCGTAACGTTGCGTGGGGTGAGCTCGACTACCTCGTGATGGACCTTCCTCCGGGCACGGGCGACACCCAGCTCACGCTCGTCCAGACGGTTCCCATCGCCGGGGCGGTCATCGTCACCACCCCCCAGGAGCTCTCGCTCATGGACGCCCGCAAAGGGCTTATCATGTTCGAGCGTGTAGAGGTGCCTGTCTTGGGGATTGTCGAAAACATGAGCTATTTCTCGTGCCCCCACTGCACCGAGCGTACCGACATCTTCGCAACCGGGGGAGGCAAAAACTGCGCCGAGGAGCTGGGGGTGGACCTGCTTGCCGAGATTCCCCTTGTCCCCGCCATACGGGAGTGCGGGGATGCGGGGACGCCCATCGTTGTTGCCCAGCCCGATAGCGAGGCGACCCAAATCTACAACGAGTTGGCCGGCAAGGTCGCGGCCAAGCTAAGCGTCCTGGCGCTCACCAAAATAGATCTGCCCGTCATCCAGTAAGCCTAATGGAGGCGGACCACCTTGGGCCGGCCCGCCTCATCCTCGAAGTGGCAGAGCACGGCGTCCCGAATGTTGTGCCGCAACTCCTCCATGCTCTCGGCCTCGGTGAATATGGCCTCACCGAGAGCGCGGGCTGTCAGTCCGCCGTCCGGGTCATCTTCGATAAGAAACACCAACTCGCTCATCATGCCTTCTCCTTGTCCTGCAGCTTGATCATCAGGGCCAAGGCCACGCCCTGTATTAAGGTCTCAAGATGCCGTTCGAGCGAAAGCATAGCAGCAATTTGAGAGGATGCAACGCAAGGGAAAGAGGTAGGCCGCCAGGACCCTATTGGGCCTCCTCACGGGCGATGGCATCGAGGGCGCCATGCAGGCGAACGACGAGCTCCTCGATGAGATCGTCGCGGGAAGACTCCTCGCTCTGCCCCCGCACAAACTCCCCGACATCCAGCGGCGGCGCAGGCGAAAGCGGTTGATGAGCGCGGCGAGGCCGATCAGCCACCCCCACGGCTTCGCCGGCCTGAAGTCCGTTCCGATCAGTTTTTTCATCTCTTCGTAATTCCTCTACTTGTGGATATAATCAATGTTCCGGATGAGCCGGGCGTAGAACCGGACGGCTTCGGCTAGGTTATCGACGGCGACGCGCTCGTTGGTGCCGTGATAGCGGTGGAGATCGGTGCGCTTCAGCCGAAGCGGCATGAACCGGTAGGCGGCGTCGCTCAACGAAACGTAATGCTTGGAGTCGGTTCCTCCAACTGTCAAGCTGGGCGCGACAACTACATCGGGGAATATCTCGTGGATCGTCCGTTGAATGACCTTAAAGCTCGCCGATCCAGCGTCCGACACGGGCGACGGCTCAGCGGCATGCTCCAGGGTCCTGATCTCAACCTTGGGGTTGTTAATCGTCCTTTGCACATATTCGGTCACGCTGTCGATGCTCTCGCCGGGCATAATCCGGACGTTCACGATAGCCCACGCCTTGGTCGGAAGCTTATTTTCCTTATCGCTCCCCCCAACCATCGTCGCAGCTACGGTAGTCCGAATCAGGGCATTCGTCGATGGAGATGCGGCGAGACGGCGCTCGGCCAGCCGACCAAAGAGCCATAGGTTCGCGAACACCATCTTCTTTGAAAAAGGCATCTCCGGGCCCACGAACTCGAAGAGTTGTCTGGTAGCCCCTTTGATGCCCGCAGGAAAGGGGTTTCTTTCGAGACGGTGTATGGCCGTGCTCAGAGCTCCAACGGCGGTGTGCTTCGGGGGCATCGAAGAATGTCCCCCTGGACTCTCGACTGTCAGCTCAAGGCTGAGATAGCCCTTCTCGGCGACCCCAATCATCGCAACGGGAGCGACAACCCCCGGCAAAATGCCTTCGGTGATCGCAAAACCTTCATCGAGAGTGAATTCCAGCTCGACCCCCCTGGCGCGCAAGAGGGCCGCGATTTTGGCAGCCCCCTTGAAGCCACCTACCTCTTCGTCGTGGCCGAAAGCGAGATAGACCGTGCGGCTGGGCCGAAAGCCTTCCGCTATCAGAATTTCCACGGCCTCTAGAATGCTCATAACGCCGACCTTGTCATCCATGGCGCCCCTGCCCCAGATGAAACCATCAGCGATCTCCCCTGAGAAAGGTGGATGGGTCCAATCCCCTTCCGTGCCCGCCGCCACCGGCACTACGTCCATGTGGGCCATGAGGAGAATCGGCTTCAGGTTGGGGTCGGCGCCCTCCCAAGTATAGAGGAGGCTAGAGCCGCTGACCGTCTCCCGCTTCAGCGTCGAGTGGACCTTCGGATAGCTTCGGGCAAAGAAGCGGTGCAGGTTTTTGAAGGCTTCCTCCTCCACAGGGGAGACAGGGCCGTGTGAGATGGTGCGGAGCTGGATTGCCTTTGCCAGGTGGTCGGCGATTTGTTCCTTATCAATCAGAATTCCTCGTTGCGGACCCACAGGCATCTGCCGAGAGGTGAAGAGGGCCGTCCTGATCAGCACAACGGAGGCCAGGATGGCGGCCAGCCCCAAGATGCCCCAAATGAGCCTACGAATCATCGACCTCTCCCATCGCCCTGGCATCCCACCAGGTCGAGTCCTCTCACCGCATTGACCTGTATATCATCATTATAACTGGTAAACCCTTTGGGTGATTAATTCCGGACTAAGGCGCGGCGTATCTACAACAACCGGATGTGCTCCAGGCAGGGGAGGTTTCTGCGGATGGTTTTCAGGTGGGCGAGGTCAACCTCGGCGGTGATGAATCCCTCCCCGTCGGGAGCCTGGGCCAAAATCAGCCCCCACGGGTCGACGATAAGGCTCCGGCCGTAGCTCTGCCGCCTCTCGGAGTGGCGGCCGTACTGGGCCGGGGCGATGACGTAGGCCTGGTTCTCGATGGCCCTGGCCCGAAGGAGGACCTCCCAGTGGTCCTTGCCCGTGTGGGGGATGAAGGCGCTGGGCACGGCGAGCAGCTCCGAGCCGGCCTGGACGAGGCGGCGGTAGAGCTCCGGAAAGCGCAGGTCGTAGCAGACCGAAAGGCCCACCACGCCGACGGGCGTCTTGGCCGTGACCACCTCTCTGCCCGCCTCCACCGCGTTGGATTCCTTGAGCTCCACGACCCCCGGGACCTCGACGTCGAAGAGGTGAACCTTGCGGTAGACGGCGAGCGTCTCACCGTCGGGGCCGACGAGCACCGAGGTGTTGTAGGTCTTATCGCTCCCTGGGACGGCCTCGGGGATGGAGCCCAAAAGCAGGGTTATGGCGAGCTCGCGGGCGAGCTCGCTCATCCGGGCCACGACCTCGCCCTCGATAGTTGTGGAGAAGGCCGCCACCTCCCCCTCGACCTTCATGTAGGCGAAGTTCTCAGGTAGGGCGACGAACGAGGCCCCGGCGGCGGCTGACTCACGGATAAGGCGCTCGCTCACCTCCAGGTTTCTAGAGACCTCCTCGGTGCTGGTCTGCTGGACGGCGGCGACCGTGATAACGGGCATAATAGCCCTCCTCGTCGGCGGAAAAAACTTTATACCACAAATCCCCTATAAAACCAATGCGTTTTGCCTGGTATGAGATGCCCATCTCGTTGAAATTCCTCTAAATTCCTCCTATATTTAACGATAAGAAGGGAATGAACTTTTCGGCTATCCACAGGGTCTAAAGGACGTATATAAGGGCGTCCGCAATCAGGAAAATCATGAAGGTTCAAGGGGACAGCCCGAAGGAGCGGGAAATGCGAAAAGAAGACCTGAGAAATCGGGGCCTCGTAGGCCTTCTCAAGGAGGTCGAATACGACTCCATCTCCCTCAATTCAGCTATTGAGATCGCGCTTCTCGATGCTCGGACCGAGCGCCAGCTTGTGGCGGTTCTCAAGGACAGTGTGGCCGATCTCATTGAAGAACTGGAGGATGAGTTGGAAGAGGCTCGGCGCTTCCAGGAGAGGGCATCGAAGGTAAAGATTAGGCGGGCCTCAAGGCAACGCGCATCCGTGGAGGACGTGGCCTGAGGGTCCTCCCGTCTCGAACCTGCATGAAATCCCCCTGCCTTGGGCAGGGGGATTTTTCGTTAGACCCTTCATGCTCCCGATCTAGGGGCCGCGCTGGCGCAACCACCCGAGAGGAATCCATCCGACAAGCCCCGCGTTGACTCCGCCGCCGGGACTAAGGTAGCATGGACCAACGCCTCCTACGGAGCGGGCCATGACCACCCCCGAGGAGATACTCCACGCCCTCGCCGCCCCCATTGAGTCGGCCGCGGAAAATGACGCTATCCTGGCCGCCTGGAGGGGCGCCGAAGCCCACGTGACGGCACGCCTCCAGGCTCTTAAGGCTTCAAGTACGCCCGCCAACATGCTCCGTCCTATGGAGGCGCTCGCCTCAGCCTTCGCCGGCTTCGACACACTCAGCCTCGAAGAGAGGAGAGAGAGAGTGGCCGAAGCCCGCAGGTTCCTCGGCGCGCTTAACGAGTCCCTCGCCCTCGAGCCCGCCGAGCGACCCCCCGCCCAGCCCCTCGACAGCCTCTCCATTCAATACATCAAAGGGGTGGGACCCCGCCGGGCCGCCCTCTTGCTCAAAAAGGGCATCGCCACGGTTGAAGACGCCCTTTTCTTTCTACCTTACGCATACGAGGACCGCCGGGCGAGGAAGCCCATCGGCGACCTGGAGGCGGGCGCCCTGGAGACTTTCGTCGGCGAGATCTTCACCGCCGGGACCAGCCGCACCCGTCGCGGCCGCATCTACCAGATTATTGTCGGGGATGAGACAGGCCGGATCGCATGCAAGTGGTTCCGCTTCCGAGAGGCGTACTTTGCGGGCCGCTTTCGTCCGGGCCGGCGGGTCGTGGTGAGTGGACGAGTGGAGACCTACAGGCTCCAGAAGGCGCTCCACCACCCCGATATCGAGCTTCTCGAAGAAGGCGACGATGCCTCGGAGTGGCTCCACGGCGGCCGCCTCATTCCCAAGTACTCGGCCACCGAGGGGCTTTCGGCCAAGGTCCTGCGCTCCATCATGGACAACGTGGTGGAGGGCTACGCCGACCAGGTGGAGGAGATCTTCTCCAGCCACACGCGACGGGAGCACGCCCTGCCGCTTATCTCCGATGCCTTAAAGACCCTCCATCTCCCGGGAGATGAGGAGGATGTCGAGGCCTTGAACAACGGCACCCACCCGGCCCACCGGAGGGTAGTCTTCCAGGAGCTTTTTCTGCTCGCGCTAGGCCTGGCCCGCCGGCGGGAGGCCACCCGGGCCGAGGCCCGGCCGGTTATCTACACGGGCCAAAGCACTCTCAGGCGCCGGCTGCTGGAGAGCCTCCCATTCAGCCTGACGGCGGCCCAGCGGCGGGTCCTCGAGGAGATCGACGCCGACATGAGCGGACCCCACCCCATGAACCGGCTCCTGCAAGGAGACGTGGGATGCGGCAAGACCGTGGTGGCCCTCGCCGTCGCCTGCACAGTCTTGGAGCGCGGCCGACAGGTGGCCTTCATGGTGCCCACCGAGATTCTCGCCGAACAGCACACCAGGACGCTCCGCCGACTCGTCGAGCCCCTTGGGGTACGGATGGAGATGCTCACCAGCGCCGTCAAAGGCTCCAAGCGCAACAGCCTGCTCGATCGGGCTGCCGACGGCAGCCTCCAACTCGTGGTGGGGACCCACGCCCTCGTCCAGGAGGGGGTGGCCTTCGCCGATCTGGGTCTAGCCATCATTGACGAGCAACATCGCTTCGGCGTACTCCAGCGGGCGACCCTACGCCAGAAGGGCTACGCCCCGGACGTCCTAGTCATGACCGCTACCCCCATCCCTCGGACCATGGCCCTCACCGTCTACGGCGACCTCGACTGCTCTGTCATCGACGAGCTCCCGGCGGGCCGGGGCCCGCTGGAAACCCGCGTGGTCAGCGAGGGCCGCCGGGCCGAGGCCCACGCCATCGTCCGGCGGGAGATCGCCGCCGGGCGCCAGGCCTTCATCGTCTGCCCTCTGGTCGAAGAGAGCGAGAAGCTTGATCTCCAGGCCGCAACGGCTATGTACGAGGAGCTTAAGGTAGGGCCATTCGCCGACGTCGCCGTCGACCTCCTCCACGGAAGGATGAAATCCGAGGAGAAGGACTCGGTAATGCGGAGGTTCGCCGCCGGAGAGACCTCGGCGCTCGTCTGTACGACCGTAATCGAGGTCGGGGTTGACCAGCCCAACGCCTCGGTCATGCTCATCGAGCACGCCGAGCGCTTCGGCTTATCTCAGCTCCATCAGCTCCGGGGTCGCGTGGGCCGAGGACCCTACCCTTCTTACTGCCTGCTGGTGGCCCACTACCCGATGACCGACGACGCGCGAGCCCGCCTCGCCGTAATGGCGCGCACCACCGACGGGTTCGTCATCGCCGAGAAGGACCTGGAGCTTCGAGGGCCGGGAGAGCTGGTCGGGACCCGCCAGTCGGGGCTGCCGGAGCTCAGGTTCGCCAACCTGGTTAGGGACCAAAAGGTGCTGGAGCAGGCCCGCCGGGCGGCGTTCGACTGCCTTGCCGACGACCCGGCCCTGGAGCGCCGCGATCACCAGGCGATTAAGCGGGCGTTCCAGCGCCAATGGGCGGAGAAGGTGGAGTTGATAGAGGTAGGCTAGGGTTTTACGACTGCCGAGGCGGCCCCGGCTTGCTCCGCACGCTCGGCGGCGGCTTCGGCCTCGCTCCGCTTCTTGAAGGCTCCGATCCTGAGCCGATAGAGGGTAGAGCCGCCGGGGTTGGTCTCTTTCACAACGTAGGGGTGGAGGCCCTTGCGCTCCAGGTCGGCTTTGGCTTCCCTTGCCTCCTCCATGGAGGGGTAGGCTTCCAGGGCCACGGCGTAGGGGAGGCGCATCGGAGCGGCGTAGGAGAGCTTGTTGCGCTCCTTGAGGCGACGGGCAAAGGAGCGAGCCTCTCCAACGGAGGTGAAACGGTCCACCAGCACCCTGTACCAGATCCCCTTGGGCCCCAGGTCGGCCTTGGACGAGTAGGCCATGTACCCACCGTTGGCGAGCCGTCTGGAGTCGTTGAGTGCCTTCCAGGCGGTCCGGTACGAGGATGTGTGCACGACGAAGGGCTTCGCGCCGGGGCCGCCCGGGGTGGGCGGCCTGGCTACCGTGGCTTTTGCGACCCGCCGCTGCCCGAGGGCCTCGGCCCCCACCGCTCTTTGAGAGGCGGCCCTCTCGGCCGCCTCCCGCTGAGCCGCCAGCACTTCATCCCGCAGGCTGATCAGTTCCCATTGAGATTGGCTCAGCTTGGCGAAATCCCTCTCAACCTCCGCCCGCCTCTGCGCGAGGGTGCGCTGCCGCTTATCCAGGTCGCGGACCTTGGATTCGAGCGTCTCTAATGGCGAGGGCGGCCGGACTTCCTGTATCTGGACGGGCCCCTGTCGCTTGGAAGCATCTGTGCGCTTGACAGCCCTACGGCCCCCGCAGCTAACGATGAGCACAAGGGCCGCCAATAGACCAACACTCCCAAGCCAGGATGGGAAGACGATCCGATTCGGCGGTAGTTTTAAAAGTCCTCTCATGAAACCATTCGTCCTAGAGCAGGCGGCGGAACTCCCATTTAAAGAGACAGGCCGGCCTGGTAACGGAGACATAGCGTTGACCCTGGAAATCCACCCGCCTTCAAGCCACAGCCTAGCCGTTATTGTAGGTGCTCACCGGGTCCCGTGCAAGGATTTTCTCCTCCCAGGGCTCGATGGAAAAATGCGCTGATATGCCCTGCTCGGACCTGCGCCCCACATCTGCGGGTGACTCGGACCCCCCAGAAGCAGTTTAGGCCGTCCATCCTCCACGCCCTCACTGCTCTTTCGGACTAGAGCGCTGGAGCTCGAACTGGCCGAGGCTCGTGCACGACGTGCATCGCTTTTTGCTGGCCTCGGCGATACATCTAAAGAGGGCGTCCCCTTCGTCGTCGCCTTCGACCTCCGCCTTCCACGAGGCTCCGCAGACCTGGCAGACAAGATCGACTTGGAAGATGGGCATTGTTAGACACTCCTTTATAACAGGAATTCCGTCATCATACTCCGCCCGGCGAGCCCTAGGGCGACGGGTAAGCCGGCGTCGCTCAGACCTCCTCTTGGCAAGCTGCGCGAATGGCTCGCCAGAGCTCAGGGCGGCCAAGGCGGCTCTTAGCTGAAAAGAGGACTATCCGGTCGGGCTCGACCTCCAGGGCCTCGGCCATTCGCTTGCGTTGTTCCATCCTGCGGCTTCGCCCTAGCTTGTCTGCTTTGGTGGCCACGAGGATCGCGTGGAGTTTTTGGTGGGCGAGCCACTCGACCATCTGGTGATCCTTGTCGGACGGCTCGTGGCGGAGGTCCATGATGAGGACTATGGCCCGTAGGGTCGGACGCTTCTTGAGGTAGGCCTCCACCAGGGAGCCCCATCCCGCCCTCTCGCCTTTGGGAGCCCGGGCGTAGCCGTATCCGGGCAGGTCCACGAATCCATACCGGCCGTTGACCACGAAGAAGTTGAGCATACGTGTCTTGCCCGGCGTCGAGCTCGTCTTCACCAGGCGCTTGCGCATAACGAGAGTGTTGATGAGCGAGGATTTACCCACATTGCTTCGGCCGGCGAAGGCCACCTCGGGCAGAGAGGGAGGCGGTACCTGGGAGGGCCGGGCGGCGGAGGTAACGAACTCGGCTAGAGTGACGCGCATCCGCCCTTACCCAAATTGGTTGATGACGAGGCCGGTCAGTAGCTTCGGGTAGAAGTAGGTCGACTTTTGCGGCATCCGCAAGCCCAGGCGCGCGACCTCCTCAACCTGGGCCATCTTGGTTGGGTTCATGAAGAAACCCACCTGGGCCTGGCCTCCCGTGACAGCCTCGACGACCTCGGCGTCGTTTCGCGTGTAGGAGATGTGCTCGTAGTAGCGCTCCTTGGGAATGCCCAGGCAGTCGTCGATTAGGTAGGTGTGGAGGATGTGGACATCGAGGCGCCTGTAAGCCTCGGGAAGTTCGGGGTCGGACAGCTCATCGATCGGACCGTGGTCGGCGAGCGTCGTCAGATAGAGCCGGCCCGGGGCGATGCATATGCCGAAGGCGGCCGTCGTTTTGCCCCGTTCGGCCATGGCTTGGGCGAGGGCGTTGGAGGCTTCAGTCGGGTCGGCCGCCTCGATCGGCTCTACCGTGAACACCTCCCGGGCACGGGCCAAGAAGTCCTCCACCTGGAAGTCCTTGATCCCTGCGCATAGCCGGTGGGTCGGAAAGATGGTCAGCCCCTCGTCATGGGAGTTGGCGAGAAACATCAGCACGTAGTCGTACGCGCCACTGGCCGCTCCATCGGGGTCCTCCGCGCAGAACTCATCCCTCAACTCAAGGGTCGTCTCATACCGGTGGTGGCCGTCGACAATGATAATCTGCTTGTCCTCCATGAGCTCCTGGATGCGTTGGCAGACCTTGGGGGAGGTAATCCTCCACACACAGTGGCGGTCGCCGTGGGCGTCCTTGACGTCCATAATGGGGGGGCGCTCCCCTGGGTCGATGAGGGCGTCGACCTCCCGGGCGGGGTCGGAAAATACGGCAAAGACGGGCGAGAGGTGGGCCTTGCAGGCCCGCCGCAGGGCCTTCAGGTGCTCCTTCGGCTTGGGGAAGGTCTCCTCGTGAGGGAGAATGATCCGCTCGTCATAGCGGGCAAGCTTAACGAGCGCCATAAGCCCGACCCGGTGGCGAGTCGGTTGATCCTTATAGGTGAAGGTCTGGCTGTAGGCGTAAAAGCCGGGCTCCCGGTCTCTTAGCAGGACGCCGTCACTAAGCCAGCTGTGAAAATACTCACCAGCCCGTGTGTAACGATTACGGCCCGGCGTGTCGAAGGGGTAGACCTTGCCCAAAATAAGGTGGACGACGTTATGTCCGTGACGACGATAATAGAGCTTGAAGTCGCTCTCAGGGATAACATCGTAGGGCGGGGCGACGACGTTTTTTAAGTCGTGAATGAGCTCGGGATTGTAAATGATGCCCCGAAAGGGCCGCACCACAGCCATGGCAATCCCCAAAACATCGATACCCTGGTGGGTCGGGCGGAAGGGTGATTGGCTTGCCGGCCCAAGGTCCCGACCCCAGTATAGACGAGCCTCCTAATGGGTGTCAACGAAAGGCCCCTGAGCGGGCCTCACAGGTAGAGTGACGGATTTGTGCGGATAGTGCCGGCGAGGTCTTTGATGCTCTGGAACGCGGTGATGCTCCTCTGCAGGTCGGCGGTGAATATGGGGGGAGCCGGCTGGCCGGTGCCTTCGAGAATTACTTTCTCTTCCAAGCATCGGCGGACCACCTCGGTGATGTCGTCGCCAGAGAGTTCGTGAGAGGCCTGCGCGGCGGCATCAAAGTCCACCTCCCCCACCAGGGGGCGGCCCGCCCGCTTCTCGGCGGCCCGGAGGCTGATCTGAAAGATCTCCCTGCGGGCGACCTGGTCTGGCATTGCCACTTCGATGATCCGCTCAAAGCGGCCCGGCTTGATGAACTGAGGCCTTATTAAATCGAGGCGGGTTGTGGAGCTCACGACGATGGTGTTGTTTTGGGCGATGAGCCGATCGACAATCTCCAGCAGAAAGGGGGTGAGCTGAACCATGGCCCCCTTCATTGCCTGGAAGAGCTGCTCGTAGTCGCTGCCCAACATGTCGATGTCGTCCAGGTGGACAATCGTCCGTCTAAACTCCCCCATAAGGGCGTAGAGGTCCTTAAGGAACTCCTCCCACTTCTGGGGGATTTTCATAGTTTGTATGATCAGGTTGGGTAAAACAATGCGCAGCTCGATGGCCTGGGCGCGGTTGGCCAGGGCTTTGACCAGGAGGGACTTGCCGGTGCCGGAAGGGCCGTAGAGAATGACGCCAAGGGAGGGCTCGGTGCCCCATTTATTGTGAAGCTCCGGGTTTGTGAGGGCCAGGCTGAAGGCCTCAAGCTCCCGCTTGGCGTCCTCCAGGCCGCCGATAGACTCGAAGGTCATGGTGGGATTAGGATCGACCTCCACCACGTCCTTCAAGGGCCCGTACTTTTGCTCCATCCCGCGCCAGAGGTTGGAAATCTTCTCGACGTAGGTATTATCAATCTGGTATTTACCCATGGTCCGTTTCTCGTTACGGAGAGCGCCGCCTCTCTGGTATCATCGTAATCCGCCGTAGTGGTTGTGTCAAACCCTAAGCAGGTGGCGGGAAGGACTGCCGAGAAATCCTACGGCGCTGAAGAGGAATTAGACCCATGCGGCGCACTGTGCTTCTTATCGCGGCGGTGATAGGCGTCCTCGTGGTCGTCTCGGCGCTCCGGAGTACGTGGCTTTTGGGCTGGGCTATGGTGCACGACATCGTTAGGCCTGCCTCCCGGCCGGTTACGCCATGGCTCGGCTGGAGCCCCGAGGTCTCGGCGCTCTCTATCCCTCACCCCCATGGCGCGACCAGGGCCCTCCTCGTCCGGCCACGGGACGCCTCGCCCGGCTCCGGCGTGGTGCTCGTCCATGGGATGGTCGCAACCGGCGAGGAGGATTGGCGATTGCGACGCCTCGCCGCCACACTCTCGGCAGGCGGCTTCACCGTCCTCGTCCCAGCGGTCCCTGGCCTGAAGCGGGGAGCGCTCGTCGAAGAGGACATCGACGTCGTGGCCGCCGTGGTTTCCTACATCCACTCTATGGTCGAGGCGGTCGACCCCGAACGGGTCGGGGTGGTGGGGATCTCCGTCGGTGGGGGCCCAGCCCTGGCCGCCGCCGCCCGGCTCCACTCAACGGTCGCATTCGCCGGCGCCTTCGGGGGCTACTACGACCTATCAGCGCTCGTCAAAGGCCTTGTGGAGGCGGGACGGTCCTTGGAAGGCGAGCTGGTCACGACCGACCGGTGGGCGTTCTTCGCCGCAAACGGTCACATCGCGGCCGACCCTAAAGACCGGGCCCTCCTCCTTCGCGTGGCCGCCGTTCCCCCGATGGAGCGGGCCGAGAGGATGAAGATCCTGGCTGGCCGCCTTTCGCCCGGCGGCCGGGCCATACTTGAGATTATTACGACCGAGGACCCCGAGCGGGTGGAGGCGCTCCTTGAGCGGGCGGGTCCTGTCGTGGCCCGACTCCGACGGGCGCTCTCGCCTCGATACTACGCCGAGCGCCTGACCATGAAGCTCTTTCTGGCCCACGGAAGACCCGACCCCGTCATCCCTCACACCGAGACCCTCCGGCTGGCGGCCGCCCTCCCCGCTGGCGCCGAGCCGACGGTCTCCATCCTGCCGCTGTTCGCCCACGTCGACCCGCACGCAGGGGAAGCAGGAGGCGAGGGCCGCTGGGAGGTCCTTCGGCGCTTTCACCGCCTAGTAATAGCCCTGCTGGCCCAAAGGCCGTAGAGGGCCAGCCTACCCCCCTCACCCATCCGAGAGCTTGAGGCTCACCGACACCCCGTCGCGGATCGGAACGATGGTGGTGGCGAGTGTCGGGTCGGATGCCACCATCTTGTTGTAGGCCTGCACGCCGGCCGTCCATGTATCGCCGGTAGGCTCGGTTACCCGGCCGGACCAGAGGGCGTTGTCGGAGATGAGCAGACCCCCGATCCGAAGCCGGGGCAGCGCCTTGGGCGGGACCTCGGGGTAGGCGTCCTTATCTATGTCGTTGAAGATGATGTCGAAGGGGCCGGCCTCGGCCTCGATGAGCTCCAGGGCGTCGCCTATCTTGAGGGTCGCCCGGCCCTCGAGGCCCACCTGGGCGAAGTAGGCTTGGGCGTCTTTGGCGTTGTCGGGGTTGACCTCGATGGCGATGAGGTGGCCGTCCGGCGGGAGGGCTTGGGCGAACCAGAGGGCGGAGTAGCCGAAGCCGCTTCCGAGCTCGAGGATGGTCCGGGCGCCGATGGCCCGGGCGAGAAGCGCCAGCAGCGAGCCCACTACGGGGCCGACGATGGGAAATCCCCTGCGGCGGGCTTCAGCCTCCATCTCAATGAAGACGGGGTGCCTCCCAGGCAGTAGACTCTCCAGGTACGACTCGATTGCCGGAGGGATGATTTCCAAGATAGTCCTCAGGGATCAAGACTGCGTGGCCACCTCTGTACCCTAGTAGCCGTGCTTCTGATAGTGCCGAATAATTCCGATGGCGTCATCGGACACGATGCGGCCGATCGGACCGCTGGAGTAGACGGCCAAGGCGATGGTCCCGTTCGGCTGCAGGATGAAGCCGGTGGCATGGAGGTAGAGCGGCTCCTCGTTGATGTAAGCGCCGATCATCGAAGCCATCGTCGGAGCGTCTAGCCCATACAGGACCGGGAATGCGAGCGCGTTGCGGTCCACGGTCTTTTGGGCGTCCTCTTCCGAGTCTACGGACAGCGCAACCACCCGGGTACCGATCTCGCTTAACCGCTCGATGTTCGTTTGAAAGTCAGCTAACTGCTGATTGCAGTAATGTCACCAATCTCCCCGGTAGAAGAGCAACACACCCCAGCTCTCAGCCAGATCATCGGGGATTGTGATCTCACCGTCTCCCACTCGCCGAGCGACTACCGTTGGAAACTGCTGGTTGTTCTCCAAACGCATGTTTTTATGCTCCTGTGCAACAGTCGAGGTCTTCGGTTGACGCATCTGGGTCTTTCGCTACAATCTCCTCGAACGAGCCACGCCAGCCGGGCGAGAGGGCCTTGACGCAGAGCGCCTTCTTCGCCCCTTCCACGTTTTCCTTGTCGAAGTAGAGAAGATGGTAGACATCCCGCACCGTCACCCGCTCGGGGTCGGCCTCGACCCGCTCGAATACGTCGCCCGCTCCCACTTCGCCCTCCTCCAACACCCTCAGATAGAACCCGGGCCGCTCGACTTTATGAAACAATTTTGGGAATTCCACCATGCCCATCCTGAGGCCGAGCTTGAAACACGGAACCCGGGGCTGGGTCACTTCGACGAGTGCGTCGCCCACCCGGAAGATGTCGCCGATGTGGACCTCGTCATCAAGCATGCCCTCGACGGTGAAATTCTCACCGAACTGTCCGAAGGTAAAGTCGTCCCGTCCGAGTTCGCGCTTCCAATAGTTGTAATTCTCAATCGAGTAGACGTAGACTGATTTGTAAGTCCCGCCGTGGGCCTTCAGATCGGCCTGGCCGTCGCCGTCGAGGTTCAGCTCTCGCAGCATGACCCGGCCCTCCACCGGTTCTTTAAAAATTCCCGTTGTGATTGTCTTGCCCTTGTATGGGACCTCCTTGGGTAACGAAACATTCACCGACAGGAGCTTCATATATGGTCTCCCTCTAAATTATAATCTCGTTTATACAAGTAGGGACGTTCAGCTTTTGCTCAATTCTCCTACCATCCCTGAAGTCCTTACGAATTCCGCGACCTATTGTGTTCCACTCGTTCCAGACACTACAAATCTTTTCATGAATCGGCGAATCAGTGTGGCAATCAAGTCGCCGTCTTCTTCCAGCGCGAAGTGACCTGTGTTTAGCAAATGGAACTCAATGTTCTTGAGGTCCTTAAGATACGGGTGAGCACCTTCCGCCGGGAATATAAAGTCGTTCTTTCCCCAAACTACGAGCGTCGGCGGCTGGTATTTACGAAAATAGGCCTGCCACTGAGGATAGAGTGGGGGGTTGGAACCGTAGTCATAGAATAACTGGAGCTGGATTTCCTTGTTTCCAGGACGATCAAGCAGCGATTGATCGACCGTCCAGTTGTCAGGGCTGATTGCCTCGACGTTCCGCACGCCGTGCGTATACTGCCACTTTGTTGCACCAATCTCAAAAAATTCGCGGAGAGGCTTGGCATTAGCCTCGGTTCGCTCTTTCCAGTATATCTTAAATGGATCCCAGAACTCGAGCAGGCCTTCTTCATACGCGTTGCCATTCTGCACGATCAGCGCCTGCACCTGATTTGGGTGTTTCGCCGCGATGCGGAAGCCCACCGGTGCACCGTAGTCCATGACGTAAAGGCTATATTTTTTCAGTCCAACCGCTGCAATAAACTTCTCGATCACTTCAGCCAATTGATCGAATGTGTAGTTGAACTTGTCTGGCGATGGCATGGAACTATTCCCAAAGCCAGGGTAGTCTGGTGCGACTATGTGGAATCGGTCGGAAAGTGCGGGGATAAGGTTACGAAACATGTGCGACGACGTGGGAAAACCGTGCAACAGCAGAATGGTTGGAGCGTCCTTCGGACCCGCCTCGCGGTAGAAGATGTCCAACCCGTCCACTTTCACTGATTTGTGCATCGTCGGATTTCGTCTCATGCGTCCCGCTGCTGGCGGCGCCATCAGAGCGACCATCAGTGTGGCTCCAAGCAATGTTACTATCCAACGCATATTAATCTCCTCCCTCCGGACAATGCCATCTCTGGGTTTTCTTTCGCGACAAATTCCTAATAAGAACCACGCCATTGAGGTGACAGGGCCGGGATGCTCCGCGTCATGTCTATACCTCGGACCGTTGCTCCATACAAGTCAGGGCCTGTTCGAGGCGGGATCGGTCGAACCCTACCATCACCTCTTCACAGACGACGATTACTGGAACGCTGAGCGCTCCGGATATCTTGACCATCTCCTCAAGGGCCTCTC
This sequence comes from Nitrospinota bacterium, assembly GCA_022562795.1. Lineage (GTDB taxonomy): Bacteria > JADFOP01 > JADFOP01 > JADFOP01 > JADFOP01 > JADFOP01. Next base: position 5,509 of record JADFOP010000032.1, on the reverse strand, counting down.
GATCCTGACTGACATCATGCTCAGTAAAGGCGACCCCCTTTTGCGAAAGGAACTCTTTCGCCGTGGTGCAGTGGGGTCAGGTGGGGGTAGAATAGACCGTTACTTTCTCCATTGCTCCCTCCTCTCACGCGAGGTTACTCCATCAAATTTGTTGCTACTTCTACGCCCCGAAGGCTTGGGCGTTCGCGCGAATAAAGTCCTCGAGGGACTGAGGTTGCCGGCCTCCAACCTTATGCACCACATCCGTCACTCCGGCAAAAAACCCGTTTTTATGGTCCTCTGCCATGTGGCCCAGGTGTTGGATTAAAAAGGGAGAGAGGCCCAAGTCAGCCAAGGCCTTCTGCCAAACCTCTAAGGGTATGTCCACGTATTCAACCGGCTTGCCGAGGGCCGTGTTGAATATCTCCGCGATCTCTGCGATCGACAAATCCTCCGGCCCCGTCACTTTATATATCTCGCCGGTGTGCGGTCCGGGGTTCGTTAGCACACCGACCACCACGCGCGCGATGTCTTCGGCCGATACCGGAGCGTGTTTTCCGTCGCCGTAGGGTAGATACATTTTCCCTTCGGAGGCGATGGTCTTTCCGTTCAGTATCAGAGACATTTCGGCGAAAAATGTGGGGCGTATATGTGTTACGCCTACGTCAGCCCACTCCAGCACTCTCTCCCCCAGCCAGTGCTGGTTCGCAAGATGGCTCGGATGTGCATCGCGAACTTCAAACTGCGACATGTTGACCAGCGCCTCCAGGGAAACTTCCTTGGCCACGATAGCAAAGTTGGTGGTGGCTTCCAGCAGGCGGTCCGCGGGTGGATAGCAGAAGTACGCGCGTTTTAAACCCGCCATGGCAGACCGGAGCGATTCGATATCTAAGAAATCTCCCACGACCACCTCGGCCCCCAGAGATGTGAGGCGATCCGATCTTTCGTCGAGGCGGCGAACTAAGGCGCGCACCGGAAAGCCCTCTTCGATGAGCTGTTCGACCACGTAAGAGGCCGTTTTTCCCCCCGCGCCGGTTACTAGAACCTTTGGGGTTGTCATTATCTTCTCCTTACGCGGGCCATTAACCAGTATCTCTACCAACCAAGGGCTCCGAAGCCGCCTTCGAACCTCGACCCTTACTTCGTTTACACTGGTTTGTCATGCCAAATAAAAAAGCCGAGCTACTACTGTCCCACAATGGCTACTCGGCCCATGGCAACAAGACGATGTTGCCGGTGACCTGGTTGGTCGAAATTAGGCGATGGGCCTCAGCCTCCGATCTGCGACATGGAGCGGCCGGGCCGCTGAAAAGTCGGCTGGTTGATGAGGTGGCCCGCCCACTTCTCCCACACCCCCTGGCGGATCAGCACCGCAAGCTCCTCGTCGCTGGCCCCAGCACGCATAGGGGTCTTGAGGTCGGTCTCCTCAAGGGCGAAGAGGCAGTTTCGAAACTGCCCGTCTGCAGTGATACGTATCCGGTCGCAGGATGCGCAGAAAGGCTCGCTGACGGAGTTGATGAAGCCGATCTCGCCCGAACCGTCCTCGAAGCGGTACTTTGTATCGGGGGAGCTGTTCGTGGAGGTGTCGATGGGAACGAGCCGCCTGTATGCGTTGATGCGCTCGAAGACTTCCCGGCCGGTCAGCACCTGCTCGCGCTGCCAGGCCTCTTGGGCGTCGAGGGGCATGAACTCGATGAAGCGGATGACGTAGGGCTTGCGCATGGCCAGCTTGGCGAACTCAAGCATCTCGTCGTCGTTGACCCCCTGCATGGTGACCACGTTGACCTTGATGGGGCTGATGGAGGGGTGGCGCTCCAGCTCCTCCAGACCCTCCAAAACTTTCTCCAGCACGTCCCGGCGAACGATCTGAAAAAAGCGGTCTTTCTGAAGGGAGTCCAGACTCACGTTGATTCGCTTCAAGCCTGCCGCCGCCAGGTCTCCGGCGAAGCGCTTGAGCTGCACACCGTTGGTTGTCAAGGCAAGGTCTTTTAGCCCCTCAATACGGGCCAGCTTCTCGACCAGAACAGGGAGGTCTTTGCGGACAAGCGGCTCGCCTCCGGTGATTCGAACCTTCTCCACGCCAAGGCGGACCATGATGCGGACCAACCGCTCGATCTCCTCATAGGTAAGGAGCTCAGGACGAGGGAGCCACTCCAGCCCTTCGGGCGGCATGCAGTAGAGGCATCGGAGGTCACAACGATCCGTCACGGAAACCCTAAGGTTCTTTGCAACGCGACCGAAGGTATCTACGAGAGGATCCATGCAGTCTCCACAAATGGCTAGCTAGATGAAGTGATGGAACAGTTCATTAATAAACATAATCCCTCGCCCGCCTCTGTGCAAACGGCTCCCAGGGCGTGACACCATGCTGGTCCCCTTTCGCCTTGACGAGTTCCTATCCCCCTAGGTATCCTGAAAGGCAATTCGCTCTACAACCGAAAGGTGACCCCATGGCGCTCACCCACTTCGATGAGGCAGGCAAGGCCCGGATGGTGGATGTCTCTGCGAAGCCCACAACGGAGCGTATCGCCACGGCCCGAGCCACCGTTACCATGGCCCCGGCCACATTCAGTCGTCTCGTCGATAAGAGCCTGGAGAAGGGCGATGTCTTGGAGGTTGCAAGGCTGGCGGGGATTATGGGAGCCAAACGAACCTCCGAACTCATCCCCCTGTGTCATCCTCTCCCCCTGTCCGCCGTGACCGTTGAGTTTGAGCTCCGGGATGAGGCCGCCGCCGTCGATATCGAGGTCACGGTTAAGACGACCGCAAAGACGGGGGTGGAGATGGAGGCCATGACGGGCGCGGCCGTCTCTGCCCTTACGATTTACGATATGTGTAAGTCGGTGGATCGCTCCATCACCGTCTCGGACCTCCGGCTCATCCACAAGGCCGGGGGCGCTAGTGGCGCCTACACGGCCTCCGGCGAGGAGGCCCCGAAGGGGCAAGGGGCAATCGAATGAAAGTCACCGTCCTTTATTTTGCATCCTGCAAGGACGTCGTCGGCGCCGCCGAGGAAACCGTGGAGCTGGAGCCCGGTGCGAAGGCTCAGGACCTTCTGGAGGTGTTGATACGCACCCATCCAGACCTCAAGGGCCTGGAGCCCGCCCTGGCGGTTTCCGTCAATCAGGAGTATGCCGCTCGGGAGGCATCGCTGGCCGACGGAGATGAGGTAGCCCTAATCCCGCCGGTCAGCGGAGGCCAGAGCCTGCCGGCCGAAACCTATGCGATGGTGGAGCGCCCCATCAGCCTCGATGAGGTTGCCCAGTTGGTCCGTCGGGACTCCTCAGGGGCAGTGGCCGCCTTCGGAGGCGTGGTGCGCGAAGAGACCGAGGGGCGGCGGGTTCTCTACTTGGAGTACGAGGCTTACCCTTCCATGGCGGAGCGGAAAATGACCCAGATCGGCGAAGAGATCGGGGCCAAGTGGGCCGTGGACTCCGTGGCCATCCTCCACCGGGTCGGCCGCCTTGAGGTGGGCGAGATGAGCTTGGCCATCGCCGTGGCCGCTCCCCACCGGCGCGAGGCCCTTGAGGCCTGCTCCTACGCCATCGAACGGCTCAAGGAGATCGTCCCGATTTGGAAAAAGGAGGTCTTCGAGGACGGCGAGGTTTGGGTGGGCCACCACGGTTCCTCCGTGGGGCATTGAGATAATGGGCATCGAAGAACACCGCGCCCAAAGCCCGACCTCCGTTGGCTGTGCCGTAATTACCATCAGCGATACCCGGACCGAGGCCACCGACACCTCGGGCCAGCTCATCCGGGATGGGTTGGATGGGGCGGGCCATAGGGTCCTCTCCTCCTGCATCGTGCCCGACGAGCCCCCGGCCATCCGGAGGGCCGTCGAAGAGGCGGCGGGAACCGACGGCGTAAAGGCCATTCTGCTTACCGGGGGGACTGGCATCACGCCCCGGGACAGGACCCACGAGGTGGTCTCCGAGATGCTCGACAAACGCATGGACGGCTTCGGCGAGCTCTTCCGTGTCTTTTCCTACGAGGAGATCGGGGCGGCGGCCATGCTGAGCCGGGCCGTGGGCGGGGTGGCCAAAGGAGCGCTCATCTTCGCGATGCCCGGCTCCCGGGCCGCGGTCAGGCTTGCGATGGAAAAGCTCATCCTGCCTGAGCTCGGCCACCTGGTCTTTGAGATGGAAAAAAGGCCGGATAAGAAAGAATAGTTCCTGGGACGGCGAGCCTTTTTATATGTCTGCTCATCAAACGAAGCAACTCACCCCGCTCGATGAGGCCCTTGCGCTCGCCCTAGAGGCCGCCGAACCCCTGGAGGGGACCGAGGTGGTCTCCGTTCCCTCCGCCACCGGCCGGGTGGTGGCCGAGGCCGTTAGGGCCGAGGCCGACGTGCCCCCCTTCGACCGGGCCGCGATGGACGGCTACGCCGTTAGGGCCGCCGACACCGTTGGAGCCCCGGTCATCCTGACCTGCGTGGAGCGGGTCTACGCCGGCGAGGAGACGAGCCTCTCCGTTGAGCCTGGCACGTGCATCGCTGTCGCCACGGGAGCCCCCATGCCGGCCGGGGCCGACGCCGTCGTCATGGTGGAGCACACCGAAGCCACGGGGGAAGCCGTCCGCATCCTCAAGCCCATCGAGACTGGCAGGAACGCCGCCCCCCGAGGCGAAGACATTAGAGCCGGTGAGGTCGTGATCGAGTCCGGTGTCCTGCTAAACCCCGCCCGGCTTGGAGCCTTTGCCGCCGTGGGGCGCAGCACAGTACTTGTCTACGCCAAGCCCTCGGCCGTCGTCATCCCCACCGGTAAGGAGATCGTCCCGCCGGGGGAAGGCCCCCTCGGGCCGGGCCAAATCTACGACATCAACACGACGACCCTGCTGGCGTCGCTGGAGGAGTTCGGGGCCGACGCCGTTAGGTACGCGCTGACGACGGGCGCCTCGGCCGGAAACGACATTCGCCTCAACGAGCGCAAGCTGGAGGCCAGCCGCAACTTCGCCAACAAGCTGTGGAACGCGGCGCGCTTCGTTATCTCCAACCTCGACGGTGCTGCCGGGCTGGAGGGCTGGCCACGGCCCACTCCCTCGCATCGGCAGGACCGCTGGATACTCAGCAGGCTGAACCGCGTGGCCGCGGAGGTCCAGGGCTTCATGGAGGAGTACCAGTTCGGCGAGGCGCAGCGCGTTATCCACGACTTCCTGTGGAGCGAGTACTGCGACTGGTACATCGAGATGGCCAAGATCAGGCTCCGCTCAGGCGGCGAGGGCCATCCGTCGCCCCTGACGGTCCTCGCCCACGTCCTCGAGCGGGTGCTCCGCCTGCTGCACCCCTTCATGCCCTTCGTTACCGAAGAGATCTGGCAGACTCTCACGAAATACCTGCCGGCGGAACCCGACCGTCCGCAGGCACTGGTGGTGGCGCCCTATCCCGAGGCCGACGCATCGATGTTCGACGACGAGGCCGAGGGCGAGATGGGCGCCGTGACCGAGATCGTCCGCGCCGTCCGCAACCTTCGCGCCGAGTTCCGGATTCAGCCGGCGCAAAGTCTGGCCGTGGCCGTGTCGGCTTCGGAGAGGC